>JAFGNQ010000236.1 GCA_016926925.1 Candidatus Aminicenantota bacterium | reverse complement strand
TGGCTCTGGCCATGGTGACACGCATTCTGCTCCTGCTCACGATCACCTGGATTATGACTCTGACCACGCCTCTCTTTACTGTATTCAAGAACGTCATATCCGGCAGGGATATCATCCTCCTTGTCGGGGGGCTCTTTTTGCTGGCCAAGAGCACTCATGAAATCCACACCAACCTGGAAGGATCACCCGCAACGGTTAAATCCAAGGCAGCTCGAAATTTCGTCTCGATCCTCATCCAGATCGCCATCCTCGACATCGTATTCTCGCTGGATTCGGTTATTACGGCTGTAGGTCTGGCCGAGCACATTCCGGTGATGATCCTGGCTATCGTGATCGCCGTCCTGGTCATGATGCTTTCGGCACGCATCATCGGAAATTTCGTGGATGGCCATCCCACTATCAAGATGCTTGCCCTGAGTTTTCTGCTGCTGGTCGGTTTCTCGCTCATGGGCGAGGGGCTCGATCTGCACATCCCCAAGGGGTATATCTACTTTGCCATGGCTTTTTCACTGGGGGTTGAAATTCTGAACTTGAAGGTTAGGGCAAGGGCAGGGAAACCAGTCCGGTTGCACAGGCCTGTCAATAAGTAAATACGGATTTTGTTTCATCAACAGTAAGCAAAATTCTTGTCTTCCAAATCAAAAAATGCGGATGGCCTTGACGGCATCCAAAACCGGAAAAAGATAGATTTCATCTCTCCGCGGCATCGGAGACAGAGTTTTTCCTCGAGGATATCGGCGCCTCCATTTTGTTCCAAAAAAGCCCGGATAAAAACATAGTTTCATTTACCGTCGAATGGCAGGGGGTTTTCGCCCCGAAAGTCGCGCTCGAGGAATTGAGTGCTGACCAGATGAAGTCCTATGCAGGAACTTATTATAATGACGCTTTGGACATTCGCTACATTATCGACTCAAGGGATAAAGAACTTGTCTTGTCCAGCTTCCATGGAAAAGACATTCCGCTCATCCCGGAAAATCGAAAATCTTTCTCGGGCAGATCAAACCTTTTTGATTTGGTCGTCTTTACGATGGACACAAGCGGCGATATTACAGGTTTTTATGTGGATAACGACCATCTGCGCCATTTCGTTTTCGAAAAGATGGAATAACGCAGCCGATTGGCTATTCGTACACATACTGCCTGAAAAAACGAAAGCGCATGGGGCAGAGGGCGTGTTTTTTGCTCAGTTCCCATTTTGAAACCATTCTGCTCCGTTATTCCGACGGTGAAGAAAGCTGAAGTTTAGCCCAGATCTTCAGGCCGTCCGGTATGTTTGGCATGCCGCCGCGCATTCCCGTTCCGCCTCTACCGCCCATGCCACCCGGCCTTCCTCCGGGCGTCATTCCTCCCGGTCTCCCTCCTTCAGGAGGCATACCACCGGGCATTCTTCCCCGTCCGCCCATCATGTCTTTCATCTTATTCATATCCATCTTGGGGACTTCCATGCCCACGCCGATCAAAGCTCCGGCCGACGTCCCTATGGCAAAAGTGTCGGGATCGGCAGATCTGAGAGGAATGCGGAGCTCATAAACCAGCAGTCCTGTCTCATTTCTTACTTTTACGGTAAGACCTTTGGCCTCATCGACGGAGATTCTGCGCAGTTCGTCCTTTCCCGGACCGACAATTTCCAGTTCTTTCAATCCCTGTTCGAAAGCTTCACGCATCTGTTGCGGGTCCGGCCGCTCTCCTTCCTTCCACTCTGGCCTTTTTTCTTGATCCATCGGCATCCGTTCTCTCCTCATGGCCTGCATTCCGAGCGGGAATTTGATACCGAACCGCTTTTCCTTTCCTCCGGCAGAATCGAACCAAAGGGTAAAACCCTGTCTGATAACCTGACTCTGAATCATAAAGTCCTCAACGAGAAGACAGGCATAAAGATAATCGCTATCGTTGAAGAAGCCGATCGAGACATTGTCATTCTCAAAATAATAGAGGGTGTCCAGCCAATCATCGCTGTAGCCGTCGATGACGATCTCCCTATCCTTCCAGCCGCTGTCGAGTTTTACCTCTCCACAACCTACTGTCCAGAATACCAGGATAAAAACGACAACACTCAAGACCAATTTTTTCATCCAATCGAAGTTTTCGCAATCCGTTGCTCTCATATGCATCGCTTCCTCCTTTACTCTAAATCATTCACAAAAAATGTCGATATTCTTTATAACTTACCCACTATCAGAGCTAGCACTCACTCAAAAAGTCCCATTTCCATTATACCTTTTATTCAGCAGGCCGGCATTATTTTCTCTACAAGCGCTAATCCCCTTAACCATCCGATCTTACCGGGCAGGCCGAGTTAGCACCTTATGACCAGCCAAAGATCGGAATGCTCCTGAGAAACAGTCAAGGGGTCAATCCTTGACAGGTTTTGTCTGTTAAGGTTGACCCCGACAGCCGAAAATGTTCTTTATTTCTCTTCGTCAGACTCTGGAAATCGAGGGAATCTCGGAGACCTTCTATCTCCCGGAAATCCCCTCTCTCTCAGAAAAGATCTTCTCTCATCGAGCCTGTCTCGAATCAAGGATTTCAGGGCCTCTCCCTGCTCCGAAGTCAGCACGGATATGATTTCATCCTGGTGCTTGAGCCTTGCGACGAACATGTCGTCCCTCTGATTTGACACCTTGCCGAGAGTCGCCCTTATTTTCGCATAATCGATATTTTCTCTATCCTTCATCAACTTCCGAATTTCCAACTCATTAAGGTCGATTTCACTGTGCGCTGCGATCATCTTTTCTTCGAAAGAAAAGACTAATTTTTCAATCTGCTCGAGCTGGTCGCCCGTAATCTTGAGTTCCTCTTGATGAGCTTTAAGAGCAAAAAGTAACCTTGAGGGCATGTTGTGCATGGGCGGTCTTTCTCTTCTCATCCTTTGAAAGGGTTGGGCAAAGCTGCCGACTGTGAATATAAGCACTGTCGACACTAGGACCGATGTCTTCAGTATTTTTTTCATCGTTTTCTCCTTTATGAACATTTTCATCTCTTTCATTTTCTTTTTCAATCCATTAGACAAGGGTTCATCTCGATTTATTCCAAAAATTCAAAAACAGCGGCAATAGGATCAGAAGTTTTTTGGATTGAAGCTGTCGGCGGTTTTTATGAATGATTCAGGTTAGAAGCCGCGGGAGAACATCGTCCAAAATTGATCCCCAAGTTCCAGATACTTTTGGACGGCGGCCCGGGCGAAATCGTTCGTGTATCTGGTCAGGTAGTGCCTCAGCTTGGCGGCATCGGAATCGGATCCTTCGCTTTTGTAGATCTCCATGGCCTTTTTCTCGATATCGGGGAGATCCGTGAACGCCCTGTCTTCGAATTCCTGGACCGCTTTCTCTATGTAGGGCCTGGCCTCACCCCATTTCCAAGTTGAAAGCCGATTGGCTCGCCTGAAAGCCCAGCAGGCCGAATCCATCCGGAACCTGTGCTGGGCGCATCTCTCGAAATCAGGAGGAAGCTCGGTGACTCCGGAAAAAATGGGTATCCGCGGGCTCTCTCCTGGATTATCGAAGGAGAACCAGGCAATCCCGCCTATGGGATCGGGCAGCCAATCCCGGAGCTGCAGCACTTCCGAGTAAGAACAGGGCGCAATGGCAATCGTACGCTTCCGATCGATGACCCCGGGCTTCAGGGTGTTTATCAGATTGATCATGTCACGTGTCATCCAGGGATGAGCTACGGGACTCTTGACCATATTTTGCCTGTCCTTGACCAGTAAGTTTTTGGTCATGTCAAGGTCAGTGCCTTCATAGGTCTGCCTGTAGTAGGCGAGGACATCTCGGACCGAAACCTTCTTATCCGGCTTTACGGAAAAAGGAAGCTCTTCGGCATCGGGATTCAAGCCGAGAGATGGGGCCATCGTGCTCAGGACAAAGAATTCCCTTGTCGAAAAAGGCGTTCTCCCGCTGTAGGCTTTCCAGAACTTGAAGGGTTCAGCGCTTGCAGGATCCCACCATTCCATTTCTTCGGCTACGGAAAACACATTGTCCGAGGCCATGAAATAATCGGCGTTGTCGAGATCCAGCTCTCCTATCCGCGGAATATTGGCTGAGACTCCGACGTGGTCGTCTGGGATGCGGACAGCCGCCCAAACAGCCCCGATCTCTAAAGGACCAGCGCCGAAAATCTCGAAGTGCCAGACTTCTTTCGGGTCGGCAAAAGTGAGGCACTCGCCGTGGTCACAGTAGCCGTATTCCTTGACCAATTGGCCGATGAGACGGATGGCCTCTCTTGCAGTCGTGCATCGCTCCAGAACGATACTCTGAAGATTCTCGATCAGGAAAAGGCCCTCGCTGTTGTAGAGCTCTTTTCTTCCTCCGATGGTGGTCTCACCGATTCCCAATTGTTTTTCATTCAAACAGGGATAGGCCGTGTTCAAGTAGGCGTATGTCTCTTCGACTTGAGGAATTTCTCCAGCAACGGTCACATTCCTCATATCCCAGGGTGTTTCGGTATGCAGGAAGCCGTGATGAATCTTGGCCGTCGTTCCTGCGGCATGTTTTTGATGGGGAACGATATTCACCCAAGTGCGGTAATTGCCGTCACATGCATGGGCCGTCATCACAGAGCCGTCGACAGATGCCAACCGGCCGACCATAATGCTCGTGCAGGATTCGGGAAATTCCCAATCGGACGACTTTTGTTCCAGACGTCCTGCCGATATTTGCATTAAGCCGGCAATCAAGATAAATATGGCCAGCAACGAAAAACGTCTAATAATTATGCGAAATCGAAAGATGTTCATAATACCGCTCCTTGTATTGATGATCTCTCATTATTAATAAAGTTCCCATCGATGTCAACGCACACCCCATTTGATAAAATCGAGGTTGAAACGTAGAATTGTTTAAGAAATGAATTTGAATTTAAAGACCTATCTCGCAAGAAAAAAAGGGCAAGATAAAAGCGATCGTTTCCGCGAGGTCTGCGGTCGCTGCTTTCGGCCCAGGAAGACCTGTTTGTGTGCCACAATTCAGCCCTTCGACACAGAGACGCACTTTGTCATTCTCATGCATCCCAAAGAAGCCAAAAAGATCCGTATGGGAACTGGCCGGTTGACCCATCTGTTCTTGAATAACTCGGAGATACGAGTGGGTGTGGATTTCTCAGAAGATGAACGCGTCGACACTTTGATTTCCGATTCCCGGCATGTTTCCTTCGTTCTGTATCCTGGTGAGAATTCCGTAGATATATCAGAGCGTGATTCTTTATTTTATAAGATTTCCGATAAAAAAAGGCTCGTCTTCGTTATCGATGCTTCTTGGCCCTTAGCAAAAAAAATGCTAAAAGAGAGCCCTAATCTCGGCGTCCTGCCGCAAATCCATTTCCGCCCCAAAGAATCCTCCCGTTTTTTTAAAAAACAACCGCATGACTTCTGTCTCTGCACCATAGAATCGGTCAGCCTTTTATTGGAAGAGATGCAGAAAAAGGGAATAGAAAACTGCCGGGGAAACAACCGACGCATGCTGGATACTCTCGACAAAATGCACCGGATCCAATCGTCTTACAAAAGCGATCTATCGTTGTCAAGGTACGGAAGCCGGGATCTTTCTCACCCTCCGAAGAAGTGGGCTCCCGGCAAGCGGCAAAGGCGGAGCGTGTGCTTCGATGACAAGAATACAGGAGAGTAGCACAAAAAGTTCCGTATATACGCGCCTTTTATGGTTTCAGGCAATTTTTCTCAAAGGTGAATCAAAAAATTGCCTGTCCCCTTTCTTATTTCTTATAGCGCCAGGAGGTCAGGTCGGCACCGGGAGGCGGGTTTTTAAGCAAGCGGTCAACGTACTTGGTTATGAACATCTGATTGTAACGCAGCCGTGAGAGAGCGTTGGGCAAGGAGTGGTCGCCGTTCCAGCAGTGTTCGGCCCTGTCACCGTAGTCGACCTCTCCTCCGTAATAGGGATCCTTCGTGCTTTCGAGAAACTCCTCGGTCAGATACACGGCGTTGTTCAGGTAGTAAGTGTCCATATCCCCGCAGTAGATGTGGATTTTTCCTTTGAGCTTCGGCCCCAGGGTCTTCCAGTCACGCTGAAGGATGTAGCTCAAATCGTAGTTCTGACGCCAGTACTCGGCCACCTCATGCTCGATCTCCCCGGTCAGTTTATCCCAGATCGGTTTGGGATATCCATCTTCTCCGACGGGGCTGTAAACGGCCTGCCAGATATCCCACTGACTGCCGGACCTGGAGTTCGTTCCCAGGACAAGCTCTCTGTGGTTCATGTCTTCGAGCGTGCAGCTCACATGACCCAGGTAGTTCCTGCTCCCCGGCCGCGGCGTCTTCTTGAATGCACTCGGGAGATAATAGGCGTTTTTATCCTCATAGATGTTGACGACGGTGTAGGCCCGAAAATCGATCGGATCGGGACAGGCCGCATAGCATCCGTTGTACTCGTCGGGATACATGACCTGAACCCCGAGAGCCTCCCATCCACCGGTCGATCCGCCGTAGAGAAACCTCGCCCACCCCTCTCCGATGCCTCGAAATTTCTCTTCGATGTAGGGAATCAGCTCATAGGTAATGGCATCGCCGTAGGGCCCGAGGTTGGCCGAGTTGACCGCATAGGAATCGTCGTAGAACGGATTGGCATGCTGGATTTCGATGACCAGAACACGGGGCGTATCGGGAGCGGTCCACCACTGGTAGAATTTGTAAGCATATTCTTCAACTGTTTTGTTATAACCTTGCCAGTTGAATCGATCGCTGTACTCAGGCTCCATGTCCGGATCCAGAGGGGTCTCACGGAAACCGCTGAATGTATACGGAAAATGGCCGTGAAAGACTGCCAGCGGATAACGGGCCTCCGGGTGCTCATCGAATCCATCCGGAAGAAGAATATGTGCCCCCAAATACATGGGCCGGCCCCAAAATTCCGTAAGAAGTTTGCTCTGTATTTTGACATGCTTGATGTACTTGGTTTCCGGCGGATCCGGAATAGGCGGGATTGTATTGTCCAGAGAGATGGAGATCAACTTGTCCTCAGCCGTATCGACAGACACTTTTCGGGGCGTGCTGTAAAGGTTTCCCGGAGCACTGTCCCACCTCTGTCCCTCGCCTCTGTCCATGGGGAGCTTGACCGTATGTCCGTCTGAACGGTGGAATGTCTCGTAGATGTGCAGAAATCCCTGTACCCAGTACTCTCCGGAAGGAATCTCCGCCATGTTATTGAGTGGATAGCCGAGCACGCTGCCGTCGATAATCGCTTGTTCTCCCGGCTTCAACCCCTCGACATCGATACCGAACACGAGCTGCGTGTCGGGACCATCGCTTATCTGAAAACGAGGCTCCCGGCTGTCGTCCGTCGAAAGCAGCAGCAGCATCCGCCCATCTAGGGCCGTTTCACTCTGCTCTTTATTGAAAGAAATGCCGAATCGCATTTTACTCGACCCTAAATCTTCGCTCCTCTGACAAGACACTAGAAAGGCAAGACAGAGACTCAAAACCGCAGTGAGAATGACGCTCTTACCCGAATTCCTAATATTCATTCGTGTTTCCCTCCTTCGTTTATTATCTCTAAAACGCTCTTAAAAAAACAACAATTTAAATAAACACGCAAGCTCCTTGTATGCACCGTATATCGGTATAAAACAAGCCAGTGCTCGTCACAGTTCGTTTGAGTTGCATAGTGGTTGGTGGGAGGGTCTTCGACGAAAACGAACTGTGACGGGCGCCTACGTTTCCCTGTGACTTGAGATTGTTGCGAAAACGAAAGTGCGGCCCTTCTCAAAACACATACGCAAATTTGATAAAGAGCGTATGGCCCTGATCGCCCCTCTCTCCGAATTCGGCAGTGCCCTTTTGGTAGGCCAGTTGGATCAGGCCGAACGGCGGCTGGAAGCGATAGACCAAGACGATCTGGATGTTCTGTTTGTCGATGGAGGAGTTCGTTTGGAAAAACACCTTGAGAAAAAGATCTTTCGTGAAATACTGGTTCACTCGAAGGGCGTGAATCCACGTGCTCTGTTTTTCAGGATCAGGGTCGAGAGAAAGACGGGTCAGACTGTACTCCGCCGAAAGGCTCTGCGACAGCTTCTGACGGATGATTCCGGAAATCAATGAAAAGTCGGAATCGAAATTTTTTCCGGATTCATAGGATAGGGCTGCCGATTCCCATTCGCGTGTGTTGTATCCGATCTCGGCTCTGGTTCTATGGTTTCTGAAATCCTTTTCATACAACTTGTATTCCTGGTTGTGCTGCAGAGAAAAGTTGAATTTATTCCGGAGATCAAAGCTCAAGGACTGGTTGACTCTCCAGCTCCGCAATATTTTATCCATACCCCAATAAATATTGTAGTTGGATTGATAGGAAATTTTCTCTAAAAATCCTTTTTGCACCCAGAAGGTCTTGTTGATATCCGAGTCGAGCTCGTGCCGGTTATCATCGGGAATAAAGCCGACAGCATTAGCGTAATCCCCGAAATACAGCCCCAAATACGAAAAACGGAGATGGATATGGGAAGTGGAGGAGTCATAACTCGGCCTTATGAAAAACGCAAAGTCGTTTTTATTGCCTTTACCATAACTCATGGCCACTTGACCGGTTACGCGGAACGTGTTCGAAAAATAAAGGGCCGTATCCAGACCTAAGGTTCCTCTGTTGATTCCATTGACCGCTTTATTGGCCGCCAGGATTCCCAAGGTGGAGGATTTCAAAATATCCCGCTTGAGGCGAAAAACAGTGAAATTCGCAGAGGCATCCTCCTCCCCGACCTCGTTCGTCTGGGCCGTCAGCGCAGAAATTTCATTGCTTCCCGCTTTGCCGTAAACCTTGAGGCCGCCGTAGATATCGGAAATTCTCCGTGAATAAAACAATCGGATTCTTTGTTGGTAGATATCTTCTCCCTCCAAGAAAAAATTCCTCTTTTCAGGAAGATCGAGCTCGAACCGCGTCAGGTTGATCTGCTCCTGGTCCGCTTCGACCGTGGCAAAATCAGGATTCACGGTTAGATGGCCGGACAGCGATGACGAAAAATCATACCGGGCATCCACACCGGCCTCGATCCCGGTTTTCTCTCTTTCCTGGATTCTGGAAAGAACATGCGGGATAATCTGCAGCCTGTTATCGGATTGTTCCAGGTCGAGTCCCGACAAGATTCCGAGTTCGGATATTTTCCGGTAATCATCCAGTGGGCCTGTCCAGAAGCTTTTTTCAAAATTCCTGGGAAAATAACGGGCCGTCTGGAAGCCCCACGTCCGGTTCTTTCCCTTCTCGAACTTGATGGTGGTTAAAGGGATGGCCATTTCTGCGCTCCAACCCCATTCGCTAAGATTCCCGGCGGATTGCCATATTCCGTCCCAGTTGACATCCGCCGTCCGCCCGTTATCAGAAACACGTCCGTCATGCTGGACACCGCGAGGATTGGTACGGAAATAATAAGCCGTCCGCTTGTCATGAAACGTATCGAGCAGTACAGTGACACTGTCCGTGCCCATTGCCAGGCCGTCTCTACGGCTTGTTCCCAGCACGATCTTTCCCGGCTCGGGATCGAAACAGATGAAACCGAAATAGATGTGAGTATCATCATAGAGAATCCTGGTGATGGTCCTTACTGAAGCCGGGGTTCCTTTATTCGGCTCATATTGAATGTATCCCGAGACCTCAGGAGCATTGTTCCAGACAGTGTCTTCGAGAACACCGTCGATTGCAGGGGTTATGTCCGTTCTTTTAGCACGAACGTGAAATTCCGGTTTTTGGGCAAAAACCAACCCTGCGGCAACGGCGATTCCGAAAATGAATACAATGGCTCTTCTAAACATTCCCAATTCCGGTTAGACTTGTCTATCAAAAAAAATACCGGTACATATTACAAAAGCAACTCGTGAATAATCCAGGATCGTTCGGATTAAGTCAGTAACTATATCGATTTTTTAAAGACGGTGCAATTTGTTTGTAGAAAAAGAGTCGGGATCAGGTCTCTACATTCCACATTTCAAGATAAAAGCCAATTGCTTCGTATCGCTGGAGGAGAGTAGATCCCGGTAATAAGGAATCCAAATACTTATGTGCCTAATCAGGCGAGAGGATGTGCTCCACAGCCTGGCAGATGAAGGAGAATGAGATGACCTTTTCAGGGCAGACATCCGCGCAGGTCCCGCAAAGTATGCACTCAGCTTTTGTGATGAGCGTTTTTCGAACGCGCTACCCTTTCTTAACGGTCGGTGGCAATGTGCGGGAGGACGTCATCAGTCCAGAGGCCAAAATTGGTTGTCATACCAGATCTGTTCCTTGATCTCACTGTCCAGCCTGGCCAGCATCATCATGTGGGTTTTCTCCCACTCGGTGAGCCATTTGTACAACTTTTCCTCATCTTGGGATTCGGCCTGTTCGGCATTTTCCGAGTAGTATGCAACCGCATTCTTCTCGAACTCCAGAGCGGCCGATATGACAGCAGCCTCATACCCGGCTCCGAAAATCCCCTTTACGATGTCGTCCGAAAGTACGGCTGCCTCAACAGTCGCATCCTCTTTCTCGAGCTCGGAGGAATCGATGCCTTCACCTTTCTGAAGGTTGGAATACTGTTTGTTTAAAATCCGGATGTGTTTCTCTTCCTCCTTGACAAGCATGTCGAAAAGCTCTCTGACTCCTTCGACCTTTGCGGTCTTCGTTACCGACTCGTAGAGCGCTTTTCCTTTAAGTTCGAGCAGTATCGCCCCTTTGATTATATCGATCCTTTTATTCGCTGCCATAAATTCCTCCTGAATATCGTGTTTGACATTTTATTATAGCGGGTTTTCACATCCAAATCATCTTAAGGGGAGCTGATACAGGCTATTTCAATGCGCTGCCGGCCTGAAAGCAATACGATATTGCTCAGTGTTCGATGTAGCGTTCGAAAAATTCGATAATGCGGTTCAACCGGTCCATCCTGCGCAGGGGATTCCCGGTGCGTGAAAGGTCATGTCCCTCGTGGGGATACCGGACGTACTCGACGGCTTTTTCCATGGCCTTCAAGCTTTTGTAGAGGTATTCGGACTGGATGACCCCTGTACGGATATCTTCATCGGAATGGATGATAAGAAGCGGCGTCTTGATGTCGGCTACAAAAGTCTGGGGAGAGTTTGCATCCAAGAATTTTCGTGCTTCTGCTTCCCAAGGATAGCCTCCATAATGATTGGGAATCAAACGCCACGCCCGGCCCTCACCGAAAAACACCGAGAGCTCGTAGACTCCTCTTTGAGCCACAGCCGCCTTGAACCTGTGATCCTGGGTCACAATCCATGCAGTCATATAGCCGGCATAGCTGCCGCCTGTGACGACCTGTTGATCGGGATTCACCCATTCCAGTTTGGCGGCTTCACTCGCAGCCGCCAGAATATCAGAAGCCGGGCCTTTTCCCCAATTGCGGTAGTTGGCTTTCTTAAAGGAAAAGCCATACCCTCCACTCCCACGAGGATTGCAGTAGACAACGCCGTAGCCCCAACTTGTGAGAAGCTGGAATTCGTGCCACATGGTGAACTCGCCGGGCCCCCACATAGCAGAGGGTCCCCCGTGGATCCCCAGGACGAGGGGATGCTTCTTTCCCGGTTGGCGATTTGCAGGCTCCATCACCCAATACTGAATTTTGATACCATCCGGCCGGGTGAGCCATTTCTCCTGGGGCAAGACGATTTTTTTTGACTGGAGCCAGCCGGCGTTGAAAGAAGTCATCCGACGTTCCCCTTTTCCGTCGGCATCGGCTGCATAGAGCTCTAAAGGATTTGTCACTTCGGTCAAGGCATAGAGAAGACGATCTCCTTCAATATCGAAATCCCGGACACCCCGTGGGCCTCCGATCAAGATTTCCACCTTGCCCCCTTCTTCAGGAATACGGAAAAGCGGGAATGCTCCCCTGTCGGGTGCAGTGAAGTAAACATATTTTCCATCCGGGGACCAGCGATAGCCGTAAACATTCCGGTCAAAATCGAACGTTAGAGGTGTGGGTTCCCCGCCTTCGGCTGCAATAGAGGCCAGTTGCGTCAAAGCAAAACCTCGTTCCTGTTTATTTTGGGCAACAAAAAGGATTTTGCGTCCATCCGGTGAATATTGGGGAGCAATGGCCATGTAGTCATTCCAATCGAGCAAGACCTTTTGATCGCTTCCGTCTGCATTCATGATCCAAAGCTCGCTGTCTTCGATACGATCAGGATGTACATGGTAGGTCAGCGAAGAACAAACGATTTTTGTTCCGTCGGGAGACCAGTCGGGTTCCATGAAATCCTGGAATCCCTTGGTTATTTGAGCGGCAGTGGCTTCGGGAGCGGCATCAACAATGAACAGATGAGAATAGGAAAGCTCTGTTTCAAGACGGCGCTCCCCCTGTAAATTCAAGCGGTTGAAGACGCGGGGGTTGTTTTCACTGGCGTTTTTGGCCAACCAGGCGCGAATCTCTTCAAGAGTACCGTCCGGTTTGGGAGTGATCGCAAGATCTTCTTTATCCTCCCCAGACTTGCCCGAATCCATTTTTTCCCGTTTCTCGATTTTCTTCCAGTTGGGCACATCTCCCCATTCTCTTCCCGGCCGCTCGTAGGTCCAGCCCGGTTTCCTTTCAACAGCCCACTCGGGAATCTGCGACAAAAAAAGCATTTTTCGGCCATCCGGTGACCAAAGAAATTGATCCGCTCCATACTCCGCTTCAGTCACACGGAAGGCTTCACCGCCCTCCAGGGACATGATCCAAATTTGAGGATTTTTATCGAAGGTGCGGATGAACGCTATCCGGCTGCCGTCCGGTGACCATTGGGGAGAACGATCATTCCGGTCGCCGTGCGTCAGTTGAATGAGTTGTTCTGGTCGCGACAGGTTCGCCAGCCATAAATGGCGATAATATCTGTACTCTCCCTTTTTGTCCTGTCCCATAGACGTCAGGACAAATACAGCCTTACTTCCATCTGGTGAAACATCGATCTGACTCATAGTCTTCATATTCAACAGATCCAAGGTCGTAACGGGATCAGTACCGTTTTGTCCAGACAGAGCGCCCCACAGACATAAGATCAAGCAGAGCGCAATCGAGATACATTTAATATTTCTGGTCATCCATCGCTCCTTTGCAATAAATCAACTGGTTTTCTCCATCTTGTGTGCCTCAATGACAAGAAAGAATATGGGATTATTTTCGCTCCAGTGTTTCGAGTCTCCACTAATCCACACAAAAAGGAAGATAATTAGCTTGGACTATTCATAAAAGATGTCGATACTTATTATAAAAATAAATAATAGGTGAGGCAATGCCTTGGAAGAAAAGATCGTAAAGAGACGCCAGGGATGTGAATTATCAGTTAACGGACAGACGAGCTCTTAAGGCCATTCTACTCCCCGGAGGGACATCCACAAACTCCAATCCGACGGCAAAAAGCTCATCCTGGAATACGTTTTTGATCCATCTCACCCGCCCGACCAAGGTGATGACCTCCAGAGATCCATTCAAGGACAGCTCGACAGTCAACATCTCTCCGACAGGCAGGAACACATCCGAATGGATCATTACTCCGGCCGAAGATATATTCTTGGTGAGTGAACGGGCGATTTTTTTCTGTTGGGGTGAGTCTTCATTATTCAGAATACCGAAAGCAACTTTGTGCTCCTGGTCATACCTAGAAGCCTGGCGTCTTTCGCAAAGCTCCATTACGAACATCCCTCTATTTTGGCAGTTGGCTCATTCCTCTGCGTCGGGAATTCCACGGTTCTCGAAATCCTTTTCCTTATCTTATCTGAGTAAATCATACCAACCTTCCACTCAAAAGACAACCGCTGCTTTCAACTGAGTTGGATATAAGATTAGTCGGTATTCAGCAATCAAGTTGAATTATTTTTATCGGAATACCCTGTCAAGAGCCCAAAAAGGAGAAGCAAGGAAGCACCTTCCTGAATGCGTTCGATAGAAAAGATCTTGATTTGTGGATCGAGAGATTGTCCCTTGGCCGGCTGCATTTGAATTTTTCTCACGATATCCATTCCTTCGACTACCCGGCCGAAGGCGGAAAATCCTTGACCGTCGGGATTCCGGCGGCCGCCGAAATCCAGCTCCGGTTGATCCCCGACACAGATAAAAAATTCGGAACAAGCCGTGCCCGGATCCAGCCGGCCTAAAGATATTGTTCCGTCTTGGTGCAAAATCCCAGTCTTTTCCGTCGTTTCATGGGTTATGGGCGGGAGTCTTCTTTCTCCTTCATCCGCACCCAAGCCTCCCTGAATGACTTCGATCTTGATATCATTGTCAGGCTGATTATCCATGGTCACAGTCCTGTAAAAGGAGCAGTCGTTGAACAGCCCTTTATCCACATATTCCAGGAAATTGCCGGCAGTTATCGGCGCTTTCTGCTCAAAAACTTCTACGGTTATGTCTCCAAGTTCAGTCCTGATTATCACCTGGGGATTATCCCCGCAAAATCCTAAAAAACCGAACCCACAAAACAAGATTGCCATAATGGTCTGTCCGATTAATTTCATATCAACCTCATCCGAGACAGGATCGAGCCCCTCAGGGCTTCTGCAAAAGCTTAATCCTATCGCAATCGAAAAGCAACCACACTATCTATCCTAAGACTGGAAGCATTTCCAAAATCCCTTCCGAACCGGAGAAAAAAGAGCGGCTGAGTTTGTTTTGAACCTCGGTTTCCTGGCCATAACAGAAGGGACTTACCACCGTCCCAAACAGAAGGATTCCAATGGCCAGGAGGCCGGCCACGCTTCTTTTCCTTTTTTGCTGCGACGGTTGACTGAGAGTTGAGGCATCCCTTTTGTTTTTTTCTCTTCCAAGAAGATAAATTGCAATATCTTCGCATGTCAAATTGAGCGGAAAAATATTGAAGGCGGGCACGATTTTTTTTACCAAGCTGCGGAATTCCCGCTTGGATTCAAAAACGGTCGCGGCGGTCGGCACCGG
>JAFGNQ010000235.1 GCA_016926925.1 Candidatus Aminicenantota bacterium | reverse complement strand
ATAGAAACCTGGCTTCCCTCTGTTATCAATAATAGCGGCCTCATAATAGCTGGAAATGGGACGCTTATATTTGGATGGACGAGACCGAATTACCGAGTAGCCCAATCTTTGAGCTTTTCGTAGGACACTTCGCCGCAGATGATATCGTTCGTGTCCGTGTTCATGAATGTCGGTGTTCGCAGTTGCCCGCCGCATTTCGGCTCGATGATATCTCTGTAGGACCTCATCAGGTCTGCGTTGTTTTCATTATGCCAGACTTCCTTCTTTTCGATTTTGATCCCTTCTTCTTTGACCAGCTTGTCTACCAAGGGCATCATGACTTGGCAATGGGGACATTCCTTCCCGTGAAACATGATCAATTTACTCATTTTTTTCCCTCCTAACGAATAGCCCGCACCAGCATTCGCCGTCCTCTTTGTTTTTATAGGTCTCATGGATCAGAAAATTGCACGGACAAACGAGCTTCAAATCATCCTCAAAGTCTTTGGTGATGAGCCGACAGGGACAGAATTTCATTCCTTGATTTTTTTCACAGTTGAACGTGCCGTCTATGAGCATGTCGACTTTATCTTTGTCGGGATTTACGCGAAACTCGTTATTGGAAGCAAACTTTTCGATTGCCTTGCGGAATTCTTTCTTATTCAATGCTGTCTGAATGTGTTGTGTTATTTTTCTTGCCTCTTCGGATGCGATCTCGACGTAGGCGTTTTTGAAGCCGCATGTTGGGCAGATTTCCGGAGGTTTGATACCGAAGTGGATATCATTGCATACGTGGCAGCGCCAGAATTTTTTCATAGTCCCTTACCCAATTTTTTTTGGAAATGTAGTCTTGTATTATACGGTTTTTTTTATCCTGTGAATACTTTTTGTTGTATAGAGAGGCCCGTTTTCTGAAATGTCCAAATGCACTTAGGCGATCTGTGCGCCGGGGCTACGTTTTTTTCTTACCCATCTCCTGTCTCAATTCACATCCCCGGGTACAGTAATATCCGTTCTTGAGATCCATCTTTTTGTAAACAGGGCATTGCGGGCAGTTGCAGCCTTTTTCTTCTGTGATGACCGAACTCGTTCCGATGAAGGCGTGGCAAAAACCGACTTCGGTCTCATTCTTCACATAGGTCGGGCAGGTTTTGCAAATGCACATGGCCTTGACCTCGGAAAGTTTCTCTTCCATTTCAGCGAGCATGGCATCGGCTTCTTCCTCGGTCTTGCCCATTTTCTCCATGAGCACTTTTTTGATCTTTGCTTTTCTGCCTGCTTTCTCCTCATCCGTCCCGGCGATGGCTTTGAGACCGAATTGCGACAGCATGAGGGCTGTCAATCCGCCTCCTGTCTTCTCGAAAAATTCTCGTCTTTTCATATTCCCTCCTTGTCTGTATTATTCATAAAAACCGCCGACTTTCCTATTTCGAAGAAATTTCATTTTTATGCCGGCGTTTTTTGAATAATCCAGGTCATCTGGCATTCTTCGCTTATCCTATTGTATCAGAAATATAGGAAAACTCAAGATAAGCCAAGCAATCCAACCGGATTGAACGTCCCCATCCCAATTATTTAGAATCGGCGATCCGAAAATCTTAGCTGAATTCAGCCGTGCCCTTCTCTTGAATCTCAATTTTTAGAGCATATGCAAATAAGCGATCAGGTCGGCCAGTTTTTGCTCGGTCAAATTCGTAAAGGCCGGCATAGTCAAGACCGGCCGCTTGAGCTGCTTCAGGATATTGTCGACCGTTGCCGGACGTCCGCTGTGGGGAAGTGTTGCTTTTTTCAGGAGACCTTTGAAGCCGGGGCCGATCGTTTTTTCCTCACTATCCGCCCTGTGGCAGGTTGCGCATTTGTTCTCGAAAATCCTTCTGCCAAAATCTATGCGCCCCGATATTTCTGTTTGATATACTTGTATCTGGCCGGCAGAGGCATCCGGCGAATGGAGCAGCCTCAGACCGTAGTAGCCTCCTGATATGAAGAAGACTACAAACGAAAGACAGAACACAGTCAAACCCAGAGAGGGAGCCATCTTGAGAAGCTGCTTGTAGAACCGTACGATCGATACTTTCAGGAAAAAGATGATAAAGAGGCTTCCGGCAAGCACGGCGTGCAGGACTGCCCGGAAGGATATCTGATCTCCTGAGTTAGACCAGAATTTGGTTCCCATGACAGTTAGGGTGATCAACAGCAGGAAAAAGATAAAACCGGCAATTTTATGTATTTTCCTAAGAATCGCAGTGCTCAGTTTTTTTTCGGCTTTTCCCATGACCGTCAGCATGGTTACGGTCGCTGCGAAGCCGGAGAGAAATAAAACGGATCCAAGAATGAGTTTTGTCGTGTAATAAGACATACTGTTTGAATTTACCGACCGATCTGAAATGGAGGTAATGTCCTTACCCCTGTGCTTTTTTCTACCCGCACAGCAGATAAGTTAATTCGTGTCTGTTTTTTTGTCAAGTTTGCGGAAGCGGTTGTCTGCATTTGAGTTCCCTTGGAAGAGTAGATGAAGTTGGGAGAAAGTGTGAGACACAGATTGTTCGAGTCGCATGGAGAGGGTGGAGGGGTCGGAGACGAGGATTTCCGGCTCGCCGGACGACTCGTTCCTTCTGGCAGAACCTGAGGCAAAGCCAGGGTAGAACTTCCCCTGAAAGTTGCACATTCCGCTACTTCTTTTTCCGGGCGAATATCATGGTGTACAGGGCGGGAACGACGACCAATGTCAGTACTGTTGCAAAGGTTAAGCCGAAGATGATCGTCCAAGCCAGTGGATTCCAGAATGCGGCATTATCGCCCCCGAAATACAGATGGGGATTCAGTTCTGCAAAGAGCGTCTGAAAATTGAAATTCATTCCGATGGCCAGCGGCAATAGCCCCAAAATCGTGGACAGTGCTGTGAGAAGAACAGGGGTCAATCGTGTCGCTCCTGCTTGGATGACGGCCTCCATTTTTTCCATTCCGTCGGCCACGAGTTTATCCGTGTAATCGATGATGATTATTGCGTTTTTAACAACGATTCCCGCTACCGCGATGATCCCCATTCCCGTCATCATGACGGATATATCGATTTTGAAGAGCGAAAATCCCAAAAACACTCCCGTGAAGCTGAAAAAGATTTGGAGGATGATGATCAACGGCTTGGAAATGGAATTGAACTGGGCTACAAGGATAATGAAAATCAAGGCCATGGCGATGAAAAGCGCTTTGATGAGATATCTTCCGACTTCAGCCTGAACATCCTGCTCGCCCGTAAATTGGACTTGGTAGCCTTCTTTGAGTTCAAATTGAGGAAGCTTCTTTTTGATGCGTCTGATGATTTCGTTGGCGTTATAACCGGAGAGTACGTTCGACGACAGGGTTATAACCCTTTTGTTGTCGATCCGCGTGATGCCCCCGTAACTGGAGATATAGGATACTTCGGCAACTGTGGAGAGGGGAATTTGTGCGGGAGGACCGTTGGAGTTGGACTGGACCTTGATTTTTTGGCTGAGCAAGGCATCGATGTCGGTGCGGTATTTTTTCTCCAACCTGAGCTGGATCGGGTATTCATCCTCTTCCTCCCGGAACTTTGAAATCTCCGTTCCGTAGATGGCGGTCCGCAATACCATCGCGATCTGGGCAGTCGTGATACCCAACTGGTTGGCCTTATCTCTATCGACCGTAAGTATGATTTCCGGCTTGTTGACTTCCAGATTCGATTTGAGTTCCTCAATTCCTCTTATCCCCAAGTCTGTGATAAATGTCTCGAGCCTGCCTGCTATCGATATCAACTCCGACATATCGTCTCCGCTGATTTCGATGTTGATCGGCATACCCGCCGGGGGCCCCATCCTTTCCCTGTCGATTCGAATCTCGGCTCCCGGGATTCCCTGCAGTTCCTTCCGCAGTTCGTTCAGGTAATCTGCGGTTGTTTTGGGCCCTTGACGCAGTTTGTATTCCACAAAAGTAATCGTAACTTTCGCCAGCTTATCTTGGGTGAAGCGCTCGAAGAGCTCGCTTCCCGCATTTGCAGCCACATTGGAGACTACGGATTCCACATCAGGATTGGATCTTCCCAGAATCCCGTAGACCTTTTCCTCGACCTCAAGGGTGACGGTGTTGGTTAGATTGATGTGCGTCCCCTCGGGCATGGTGATGTACACATCGAGAGAATTCGGATCTCCCTGAGGCATGAAGACCACTTTGGGAGTTCTCAGGCGCATAAGAACGAAAGAAAATACGAATAACAGCACGATAGAGAAGAGGACGGCATAGGGCTTTTTCCCTTTTAGCAGGAAAGTCAGGGTTTTTCTGTAAAAACCCATCATAACGGGAAGGACGCAGCACTGGAATTTTTGTATCAAAAAGTGCAGGACATATTTGGCGAGCAAATAAAGGAGGACGACGAAGAG
Source organism: Candidatus Aminicenantota bacterium (assembly GCA_016926925.1). Next base: position 1,035 of record JAFGNQ010000235.1, on the reverse strand, counting down.
GAGGATATTCCCGAGGAACAGGACTCCGGAGACGTAGAAAATGATTGCTGCTGCCACCGCTCCGATCAAAATAATCAAAGATTTCTTACCGATCTTTCGCGGCTTTGGGTTTTTCCCGGCCAAGTCCTTGTATTTCATAAAGGATACGGCAAAAACAGGATTTATGGTATAGGCGACGAGCATCGAAGCGGTGAGAGCAATAATGATGGTGATAGGCAGGAAAGACATGAATTTTCCCGCTATTCCCGGAGTGAAAATCAATGGAAAGAAGGGTGCCAGGGTGGTCAGTGTTCCTGTGAATACGGCTGCAGCCACTTCGCCTACGGCGATTTTTGTAGCCGGAAGAATGGGCAGGTTGGATGTGGTCGTGAAATGCCTGTAAATGTTTTCGACGACGACGATGGCGTTGTCCACGACGATTCCCAGTACCAGGATGAAGGCCATCAGCACCACCCTGTTCAGCGTAAATCCGACCAGTGGGATGAAAATAAAGGCGATGACCATGGACAAGGGTATAGCGATACCCACAAAGAGTGCGTTGGTCTCGCCCATGAAAAACATCAGCACGAAGACGACCACCACAAAACCCAGTATTATGGTGTTGATAAGGTCGTTGATGCTGTTCTTTGTCTTTTGGCTGCTGTCTCCGGAGAGGGTTATGATGAGGTTTTTCGGTGCCGTCTCCTTGAAATTTTCGATGATTGCATTTATTTTATCGACAGCATAGATCAGATTTTTTCCGCCTTTTTTTATGATGTTCAAAGTGATGACGTCTTCGGAATTCAATCGGGAGTAGCTTTCCCTGTCAGCATAGCCGTCGAGAACTTCGGCGATGTCTTCAATGGTAACACCTTCTTTAAGAAGAATGTGCTTTATCTCGTCGACTTCTTGGAATTCCCCGACAACACGCAGATTTCTCTTCATGCTCTTGTTTTCGACCTGGCCTCCTGACACCGTCAGGTTTTCAGCGGCAATTGCATTCTGGAGACCCGAAAAAGTGAAACCGGCCGCCTGCATCTTGTAGAGGTCGACATT
>JAFGNQ010000234.1 GCA_016926925.1 Candidatus Aminicenantota bacterium | reverse complement strand
TTCCTCAGAGAGCATGTCGGAGAATTGGGACATGTGGGGCTTTACATCATTTCCCTCAGCATAGATGAACTCACCCCCTGCCACTTTCCGTACTTGGATGGCCTGCCCGAAGACTTTCGGAGCTGGTCGCACGTGGACCATCTCTCTCTGGGTGTGATGCAGCCCCTGCTGGAAAAGTACCGAAAGGAAACTCTGGAGGTTCTCAGAGAGTGGAGCCTCTCTCCTATACGCTGGAAAAGAAGGGCGAGTGTCGTGACCTTCACGCGTGAAGCAGCTAAAGAAGCTAAATATACAGAGGAGGTTTTGTGTCTTTGCAACAGGCTGATTTGGGATACAGAAGACATTGTCCGAAAGGGAGTCGGCTGGGCTTTGAAAGACAACCTGCGGTCGGCGCCGGATCGGATACTTCCTTACATCAAGGAATTGCGGCGGCAGGGCGTTTCTTCTACCATAACCAGCTACGCTATCCGGGATCTGAAAGAACCTCAGCGTCAAGAGATTTTGGCAATAAAAAAAGACAAATCCGCAAACCCACCCCGACGCCGAACGAAATCGGATCGATCCGCCTGCTGAGCAGCCTGCATCATGGGTGCGGCCAGCATGTTGAGGCATATTGCCGGGATTAAATAATGGATCAAAAAAACAAGTAATAAAACTAGCCCTGTAGTGAATTTTACTGTTAAAATGAATTTTGAAACCATCGAAAATCCGGCAAAGCGGCCGATTTCGATCTTAAACAACAATGATGAATAGGAGCATTTGGGAGATGAGGCTATACAAGTTGACCACGATCGCACTTTGCCTCTTTTTTTTGAGATGTGGGGGCACAGGTGCGCCAACACGGTCCCTAACAGGGAACCTGCACTTTGATGGGGAACACGCAGGAAACGTTATCGTCGCCCTATTCAAACTGGAAGTCCCTATTGAAGGGCAAGTAAGCCGGCTCAGCAAGGAAAACATTTATGGTAGTATCGATCCCTTTCGAACTTTTAGGCTGGAAAAGCCCGCCGAATACACATTCGATCGGCTGATTCCCGGGCATTACTCGGTTCTTGCCTTCATCGATACCGATGGAAATGGGGCGCTGGGATTCGATCCTCCCGAACCTTTCGGCTGGTTCACATCGAGTCCCGGGGGAAGCTGGGATCCCATCGATATCACGCAATCCAACGCAACCGGTTGCGATTTCAGCCTACGTGTCCCTACAAGATTTCCTGGAGAAGATAAAATTATCGAGCACGGATCCCTCATCCGGATGCAGGGACTTCCGGTCTTGCAGCTCCGGGGAACAGCCGAAGAGCGGGGTTTTGCCCACGGTTATCTGATTGGAAAACAGATCCTCGATTTTTTCGAGTTCTACATCATCGAAGACAGCTGGCACTCGGCAAAACGTTATCAGGAAACTTTCGTCCCCTTCTTAGAGGGGCATTTCGACTATCCACCCGAATTTCTGAAAGAGTGCGACGCCGTTATCAAAGGCATGATCGCATCGGAAATGGACATGAGAGTGGAAGTACTGGACCGTGATTTTAACCGGACCGACCTCCTGGCCATCAACGCCTATATCGAGAGACGGGCGGCCTATCCGGGGGTGAATCCTTCGTCCTGTACCCAATTTGCATTCTGGGAGGCACAGACGGAAGGCAGTAAGAACCGCGGCGGTCTCATTGCTGCCCGTAATATGGACGGGGAATGTGATGTCAGGAAAGTCACTGTCAGCCATTTTCTTGTCTATGCGGTAGATCCTGCCGAATCCGGTCATAAGCGTTGGGTCTCGACTATGTGGCCCGGATTTATCGGGACCATCTCGGGCATCAACGAGGAAGGGCTCTACTGCATGGAAAACGCTGGAGCCTCAGGTCCCGGACCCGTTCCCGACGGGGTCATCCCCTGCTCCTGGATTCAGCGAATCATTCTGGAAAAACAGGGCAGCGAGGCATCCCCGGAAAGCGTTATCAAGATGATGAAGCTTTTCAAATGTTCGACTGGCGGCATCACGGCAGCCGGGTCGATCATTCTCTGGGCTGTCCCTTTCTCGGGACAAATATCCCCGGCTTTCGTCTACGAAGGCGGCCGCACCGGTTTTGCCGTTCGCTTGCCCTCGGACGTCCCGCCCATAGAGTCCAACAACATCATGGCTTCCAATCACCATCTCTTTTATGGTTTCAACCCCGAGCGGCCGAGTGAATCCTTAGGCAGCCAGGTTTCTTTTTCTTCCCGATGGCGGTATGAGACAGGTATGCATACGTTGAAGGCCTGGTCTCGTCTCGGAAAATTCTTAGGACTCGAGGAAGCGAAGAAGCTTCTCCAACAAGTTGCCCACGGAACGACCGAATACTCCGTTATCTTTCTCGCGAATGAAGGCCGCGTTCTCATTGCCGTCGACGACCTGAAGACCGATATGTGGGATGCTCCCTATATGGAATGGAAGGAATTCCATTTCGACGAGTTTTTCGAAAAATAAGGCTGTACTCCAACCCGCTAGACCGTCCTCGTGAACATCGGCAAGTATACAGAGAGGAAGCATCGGGTGACGCTCATAAGCCTTTTATCTTATTATTAATAGCCGGAACTGAGAATTCTTCCCGGTGTCTACAAGCCTGAGGATATCAAGTTGAGCAACTGATAGATCAAACTAAAATTCCAAAACCCAATTTCCGATTTCATCCATCAGCGTCTTCTGGACTGCATAGGCCTCCCTCAAGGCTTGTCGTCCTTTCTGAGTGAGGCGGTGGTAAATCTTACGCCGACCTCCCCTTTCCGGCGTGGGTTTCCCAAAGTTTTTTGCTAGAAACCCCTTCCGGAACAACTGATCGAGATAACTGTAGAGGGTGCCGTAGGACACGGTGGTTTTTGTGATCTTGGTCATCTCATCTCGGATGGCCACTCCGTAGGCGTTTTCTTTCAATCACAGGACAGCCAGGAGCACGACGGTTTCATTGAGAGTCAAGTCAATCATGATTTCTTGTCATCTTTATCGTTGTTTATTGGACTCTTCAGAAAGCTTAGAATCTGCTTTCAGGTGAAATGCAGAATTATTTTCTTTTTCATTCATACTTCAAGGATTCCGAAGGATTTGCGACGGCAGCTTTGATCGCGCGAAACCCGACCGAAATCAAGGCTGCCGTCATTAGAAAAAAAGCGGTAACCAGGAACAATCCTCCACTTATGGGAATGCGGTAGGCAAAGTTTTGAAGCCACTTCTGCATACCAAAACAGGCCACAGG
>JAFGNQ010000233.1 GCA_016926925.1 Candidatus Aminicenantota bacterium | reverse complement strand
CCTACTCCAACCAACACGAGGAGCAGACCCAGAGCGATCATGTATTTAAAGGGAATCAAGAATCCATGATACTTGCGTACCTGCCAGATATCTTTGTAATAATCCTCGCCCAATTGCTTCCTGTATTTCTCCTTGATAAATGCAACCGCCCTCTGCAATTCATCCAAACAGCTTTTCTTTTTATCGACGGCAACCCTGATCTCATTTATCTCCTGAGACGTCAATGTTCTTTCTGCGATCATGCTTGAGCTGAAAAACCGGAACGCGCCCTCTGTTTGGAAAAAAGACAGGAGGAGCGGAAGCCCGATCCCTATCAAGATCAGAAGGAGGCCGGTCTTCCTTCCATCCGTCATTACTTTTTTTTTGAATCGCAATTCCTTTTCCATCATTGAGTTCCCTCCTCAATCAAGTACGAGGTCGATCTCATCCCGTCCCGCCTTTTGAGACTTCACATGAGGTTATAAGCCCGCTCTCTGAAAACCCGGATATTCAATGTCCACCCCGGGCAACGAGATAATATCAAGGAATAAAAACGATGTCAAAACAGCGTTGATATCAGGTGTTCCGTTTAATGATGACAAGTGTGATATCATCAAACTGAGGAGCATTGGTTGTATGTTTCGCGATAGCTCCGAGTATGGCGGACTGGATGTTTCTTGCGGATTGTCCGATGTTGTTACGGACCACTTCGATGAGCCTATCCGTTCCGAAGAGGTCGTCAGCAACCAACTCGGTAGTCGGATCGGCAGCCTCGGTAATTCCATCGGTGTAGAGTACGATTACTTCTTCTGGGTGTATCTCTACGGTCTGCTGTTCATATTTTACGTCAGGCTGGAATCCCAGTATGAGACCGCCTGCCCTGAGATGTTCTATATTTCCCTCCGCATGGAAGAGAAGAGGCGGGTTGTGCCCGGCATTGGTCGATGTGAAGAGAGCTTTCTCGCGATCCAGAATCCCGTAAAAAAATGTAGCGAACATATGCGCATCGGTTGATTTGAAAAGAAGGTTGTTTATTCTGCTTGCTATTTCGGCCACTTCTCCCCTTTGAAAGGCCTGCGCATGAAGAGAGGCTTGGAGATTGGCCATGAGCAGTGCTGCAGGGATGCCCTTTCCGGAAACGTCGGCAATTGCGATTCCCAACTTGCCATCGCCTACATCGAGAAAGTCAAAGTAGTCGCCTCCCACCTGCTGGCTGGGCAGGCTGGTCCCGGTTATCTCGAAACCGGCCAATACAGGCATTTCATGGGGAAGAAGCTTTTCCTGAATTTCGCGGGCAGTTGCTAACTCCCTCTCGAGATGTTTCCTTTCAATGGCCTCCTCCTGTCCCTTTTTAACAGCGGCCGCCATTTCATTGAAGGATACCGCCAGATCGCCCAGTTCATCCTCATTGGGAATTTCAATCTGGATGTCAAAATCGCCAGCGGCGATCCGCCTCGTTCCTTTGTGCAAAGCTTTCACTGCCGATGTGATTCCCGCCGTAATACGGATACCGAAATAAAGAGCGAAAGCCTCGAGAATAAAAAGAATGATTCCTAACGCCAGCAACGCCCACATTATGAGGGCAATCAAAGGATTTTGCTCTGAGAAAAGGTCGGCAATGATACTCGAGAGCCTGACCTCGGTCAGCAGCAGTACGTCCGCATTTTGGATCACCGCTTTATCGAAGGACACGACACCCAGATGGGTCATTCCAAAATACAGAGGCTTCCCCGCCAAAGAAGGGCTCTCGCCCGATTCCTCTTTTCGGAAAGGATTATCCGGAATGAATCGGCCTGCAATCCCCGGCTCTGCGGATTCCTCCTTTCTGGGAACAAGTTGGATTATATGTTCCCGGTCGAGAGCCAGTTTAAAAGGATTGGAGAAAGAAAGACGGACATCCGTATGGAGGATCCGGGCAAGCCTGTTCATCATCTGGCTGTCCAATCGGCACCCTAGGGCTGAGAGAGACGGATTCGTGGTACTGCTTAAATAGATGAGCCATATATCCGTATCCACCCAAACATAATTCGCTTTGTCCGTGGTTGTCCATTCGGCATAAATCGCCTCATCGGATTTGACAGTCTGGACAAATTGCGGGAACCATGGGGGTGAAATCCCTTCGATTGTAGTGTTATTTCCATTCGTTTCATAGGTAAAAGAGTGGCCTGAAACGACATGGACGAAATTTCTGTCTTCAGCGGCCAAATGCGCCCAGTCCTGAAGGATTGTCTTTGCCCGCGCCGCACGATTGACACCCAGAGTGCCGTATAGGATGATTAGCCCCATAAGGTTTACGAGCAGGAAGGGAACAAAGGCAATCAACACAGCGCTCACTGCCAACTTAGGCTTCAGTCTCAAGAAGTGCAATCGGATATTCAAAAAAAGATGGAGAAGGCTGAAGAGCCAAAAAACGCGCAGACACCACAGGGAATATCGGATTGTATTGAGGCCGATAGTCTTCCCGAAGGCTGGAGATGAGTCAGCGAAAAGATGAATATCTCCTTGAACCGCACTGTCAGCTTGAAATAAGGGGATTTCTTGAGAGCTGTAGGAAATCCACCCGGCGCTAAGGAGGCAAAAGACGAGAAATCCCATCACAAACACGACAGCTCTGCGCTTGGATGTCAGATGACGGAAAGACTTATAACGGCGAAATAAGAGGAAAACAATGCCAAAAACGAGAGCCGAAATCCATGCTCCTTTCGATGAAGGCGAGAGAAGAATTATCAAAAAGCCCAAGCTCAGCCAAACGATCCAGATTTTTTTTAACCTCGAATCGAGCAGCAGTGTTCTAACAGCCGATAGCCAGGTAACGAGTGCTGTAAAGGCCCCCATCCAGATGGAAACGACGTGGTCGAATCCGAAGATAACCCGCAGCAGCCAAACAACCACACAACCTGCTATGATGTAAAGAGTCCAGCGCCAGACAACATCATTCAAAGGAGAAATGCGTCTCTTTCGCATCTCGGACACGGAGAGCGAATTATCGGAGAAATTATTTATCCCAGCTTTTTCCCTCTTGAAGATCATGACGACAACTCTCAGCACCGACATACATTGCTTTTTTTGCGGATGCCTATCTCAACTTAGAGAATCAGTATAAGACAAAAAAGTGTGGATTGGAATATTTTTAAAAGAGTGTGTAAAACCAATTCAGCATGTAGAGAGCTCCGAGAACCGCTATTCCTCGGTTGAGATACTTTTCCGCCCCAGAAAAACGGAAAGTGAGCACAGGAGCCGCTATTCTAGCTGAACGATACAAAAATTGGAGAAGGATGTAGGCGAGTGTGAGCAAACCCAAGCGATGATGAAAAAGGCTTTCTCGAATTCGGCCATGGGCCGCAGCGACAATCGCCCGGCTGAGACCGCATCCAGGACAGGGAATTCCTGTCAAGTTCTTGAAGATACACATATCGGGAACAGGCATGGAGCCGATTGAAAGATGATCGCCTTCCGCATGGACCGGAGAAAGAAACAGGGCGCCACTCAGTATTCCCGCACACACAGAGAAAACAATTACATGTCCCAGAAGATGAGACCTATAGGATACTTTTTCCAATTTCTCTCCCCTCATAACAGCAGAGCCACAAGGATAAAAATGTCAGTGAAACGCGGATCGGACCTCCGGCTTGGTCAGCACGATAAGACTCCAGATCCCGATCGGCAATCCTACTATGCAGCAGGGACTGACACAGGGAATCAGAGCCAAAACGCTCGCAACCACAGCCAAATTCCATTGGCTTAACTCTTTCATTTTGAGGGCGGCATAGATGACAAAAGCCGCAATTATTATGCCCACTAATGAACTCCCGATGCCGAACGCCCCCTCCCACAGATCTTCGTACCGGTCAGGGAATCCCTTCCACCACAAGGTACTGAAACCTGTGCCGATACTGATTGAGAAAAAACTGCCTAACGAAATAATCCCGCCGATGATACCCACAATCAAAAGTCCCGTAGAAGGACCCGAAACTTGCCACATAGGATCCTGAGCCTTAGGCGGAGTTTGCGATTCACTGTTCATGATTTCCTCCTCGAAGCATTAAAACATTTTTTGTAAACTCTACTCTTAACTACGAAATCGAGACCTCTGAGTTCGGCTGCCAAAATCAGGCCGCAAAAGCAACTCAAATGTCCATGTTTTGTGAGAAGTGGTCGACGGTTCGAGGAAATTCCTTTGGGCTAACCGAATCGATAGATAAAGCCCCCGAAAGTGGGAATTGCATAGTTTTGGATGACTTTCGTTATTATGGACAAAAAAACGTTCTTGCTGTTGCTAAGATTCGACTGAAGAACTTCCACCGGCGTGGGTCGATCCAAGACACCGTTGGCATAATCGACACCATACCCGAGAACCGCAATTGGAATTTCGAGTTCCCCTGCAATGACGATCTCAGGACCGGCCGTTTGACTGACAAATGATGCATGCTCCTGCAGGGCTCGAATTTCGGGCTTTGAGTTGAACCGTGGGCCGTTCACATGTGCATACACAGCTTCGGTCAGCGGCTTTCCCGCCGCAGCTATAATTTGTTTTCTAAGATCATTCGAAAAAGGTTTGTCAAAAATTAGGTGACCTTGTGCCAAATCTCCCTCTTCTGCGAAGACCGAACACAATTCACCGTTGGGAAGTCGATTTTCTGGGAAATAAAGATCGGAAAATACGACCGGTTCTGCCAACGGAAGGGATGCATCCAAAACACCACAGACTGTAGTTGCGAGAATGGCTTTCGCTCCCAACTCACGAAGTGCGAGCAAATTTGCTCTGTAGTTGATCATATTGGGCAGAAGACTGTGTCCTTTTCCATGCCTGGCAATAAAAGCAATCATTTTGGTGTCCCATTTTCCGGTATGGACAATCACTTCTCCGTATCGGGTGGAAATATCCTTATCTTCTGCATTGTCCAATCCAGGAAAATCGTAAAATCCGGAACCGGAAATAACGGCAAGATCAATCATGCCTGCTCCCCGTGCGGGACCAGCGTCCCCAGATGATGTATTGTCTCTTTGCTATGTCTGCAACGCATATTCGAGAGCTGCCCGGGCATGAAGTTCGAGTGTGTTCAGGAGCTTTACATCCGTGTCTTCCTGATTGAGGATGAGCGACAGTTCCGTGCATCCAAGAATGACCCCGTCCCTCTCATGACCACCGATAATATCCAAAAGCCGCTGTCTCGTGCCCTCTTTGAAAACTCCCAGGACAAGCTCATCAAAGATAATTCTGTTGATTTCTTCCTGTTCCTTTATGGAAGGAACAATCACATGCATTTTGTGTTTTTTGAATACGTCTTTATAAAAAGCTGACTGCATCGTGTACTTGATACCCAAGAGCAATACATTCTTCATTCCCAGCCGTTGAGCCTCCCCGGCTGTCACTTCAACGATACTGATAAGGGGGATTTTCGCTTTTTTCTGGATAACTTCAAAGACGGAATGGGGGGAATTGGCCGCGATCACGATGAAGTCCGCACCTGCATTTTCAAGGGCTTGTACACCTGTCATGATGTACTCGATGTAGCCATTGATATCTCCGCTGTCTTCAAAGCCGGTGAGTTTCGCCAAGTCCAGGCTGAAAATAACGACCTCTGGATAGTGATAATCCCTCTTTTTAACAAAGTATTTTGTGAGAATATATTTATAGTACTTGATCGTTGATTCGTGACTGATCCCACCGAGTATTCCTATTCGTTTTGCCAAATGCTCTCTCCGCTTAAACAAATTTATTATATGAATACACTAAATCCCGGCTGTGATGCAAGGCCGGGTACAATTTTCTTTGTAAAATTCGAATGAAGTCCGGCTTGAAAACAACAGGAAAGCTTCGATTCGAAGATAATTAGCGGTGAATAGGGATAAGCCTGGCTGTGACACGGCCGTTTCTCGAATGGACTCAAGCTATTTTTTTTAGGACCCTGGCTGGAAACGTGATGACTGCCTTGAAGAGGTCGAAGACGGCGCTAACCGTAATACCTACAAGCCGGAACGGCAGCAGCAGCAGCCAGATGATCGGATAAAGAAGCAGAGCCAGCAGAGCTATTGGCCAACACACCACCAACAGAAGCAACCAAAGCAATATTTTCATGGCGAATTCACCTTTTTTCTTTATGAGATCTGCAGTCATGGATTATCCTCCATCGCGGATCCATAAGTATATACGGAAACAAAACACAGAAAGTTTTCGTTACATGTAATTGGATTACAACTTTCATTGTAGGTTCGCACCCATTACCTCTTCCAGTAAGGATTGATCAAATCTTCAAAAATCGCCATTGCGGCCTCTGCTCCCTGTCCGGCAGCCGTCACGATCTGTTTGTATCCCCCCTCCACATCGCCTGCCGAATAAATACCGGGGACATTCGTCCGGTGCCGGGCATCATGCTGAATGTAACCCTCGGGAGTCAAAGAGACACCGGTTTTTCCGGTCAGTTCAACAGCAGGTTCATAACCTATGGCAATGAAAACCCCGTCAACAGACAGGGATGTCGTTTCTTTGCTTTTTTTGTTGAAGAGGATGACTCCTTCGACTTTTTTATCTCCTTTGATCTCATTCACGACTGTGTCAAAAAGGATAGGGATATTATTGGCTGCAACGCTCTTCGTCAAATATTCCTGCGCCCGCAAAGTGTCACGCCTGTGAACCAGTGTCGCCTCCACGCCGATGGAATGGAGGTGCAACAACTCTGTCACCGCACTGTTCCCCCCACCGACCTGGATGACCTTCTTGCCTTTGAAAAGCGGCCCATCGCATGTGCTGCAATAGCTGACTCCCCGGCCCGAGAGGCGGGATTCCCCGGGAACTCCGAGTCGCTTGTGGGTTGCGCCCGTTGCTAAAAGGATGGCTTTCGACTTGAAACGCCGCCGCGTCGTTTGAACGGTAAAGAGCTCTCCATGCTGGATGTCGAGAACTTCTTCTCCTGGAAATATCTTCACATACTCCAAAGCATGCTGGACCATAATGTCGACAAGAGTCTTCCCCCCGACCTGGGTGAGCCCCGGATAGTTTTCCACAACAGGGGTCAGGGCCATTTGCCCACCCAAAACATTTCTTTCGACGACGACCGCTTGAAGGCCACTGCGGGCCGCATAAATTCCCGCGGTAAGACCGGCCGGACCGCCGCCGACAATCACCAGGTCCGCTTCGATTTCTTTGGCATCGCTCTCGGGTATTATAAAGCTCTGCTGTTCCAATTTTTCCAGTGACAGCATAAACAGTTCCTCGGTTTGTGCGCCTTGAGCGATGAGTTTCTCATTGGCGAAAGTCATGGGAACTCCATGAGCCGAATATTTCTCGGCCATTTCCGGATTGGCCTGAACGTCGATAATCTCGAGACTGATCCACTCGGGCATTTCGATGGCGGCTTTCAGGGCATTGACCGCCTGTTGAGGGCAATAGGGACATGTTATGCTCACAAACAGCTTGATATCTCGCCGGGATTGAATCCCTGACAGTATTTTTGAGGATTGTTGGCTCAGTTTGGTTTTCCTGTACCCCATCATAATCAAAGCCTCAACAAGGGTTCTTCCCTCTTCACCCAGAGGGGCTCCCTGCCACCTCACATGGTAACGATCGGGATCGAAAAGCAGGGTCGGAGAGTGCGTCACTTCCCATTTTTTGGCAAGCTTCCCATAGAGATACTGCTCGTCTAAGCTTATCTTCGACGAAAATTGCCGTAGGGCACCAAGAACCTCTCTGGCAGCTTTGGAAAAAACCTCCGCTTTGTCAAGACCGGCGAAGAGGTATACGGGCACTTCATGAGGCATACCGGCAAAGACCTTTCTCAACTCAGCCTGTGCCTGCTCAAGCATTACCTCTTCCGAAGCGCTCCCGGACTTGCTTTCGTGTGTGTGGGCATGGACAGGTTCATGATTCCCGCTGCTTTTTTCATCATGATTACGAGTCATGTTTTCCTCCGTTTTTCGAGCTGAAAAGAAAAATTCGGTCGATTCGCAGAATCAGAATCAAAAAGCTCATTTCCTATGGTGCGAGGATGCTGCTCTCTATGCTTTTAGCATTGCAGAAAAATTAAGTCAACCGGGCGAAACAGGGGCGACTTAAGCCGAAACAAGGCATATACAAAAACAGCGTGAGGCTGGATGCCGACAACTCCGTAGACGAATTCGAAGAGAACAACGAAATCGAGACGTCATTGTATGTCAGATTGCCGCACGAAACAAAGTACGTCATAAGTCCATACAATCAGAAGTGCTCGGACGGCACGACAAAAAACTAAGCACCTCATTTTGCTGCTTCCGCTTATGCTCTCGAATTTCCCGATATAGCCAAAATCCGCCAACAGTTTTGAGAGTATGACACCCCGTTAGGTTTGGAACGGCTGCTTTTTTTCGTGTATATCCAAGACACCGCATTTCCAATGAGCGGCCTCCCCAAATCATATGCTCCAAAATCAGTCGCCTCCGAGCGAAGGAGATTGAACAGAATGGGAAGTTTGCGGTATGATGTTCTTCACGAAATATATTTCACCCCCATATCAAGGAGGACTTATGATCAAAAAACAGCATTACGCCCTCATTGTCTTATGTTTCTCTTTCGTCTTATTATATCCGAGAATCACCCTTGCCCAAGAAAAACGGCCGATGACATTCGTGGATGTGGCCGAACTCAGCCGGGTCTACAACCCCATGCTCTCTCCCGACAGCCGACAAATCCTTTTTACGAAAACGGAGTCGGATTGGAAAAAGAACGCATCCATACCACACATCTGGAGAATAAACACGGACGGAACCGGACTCGTTCAAATGACTAACGGGAATGACGGAGAAAGCGGAGGCCTCTGGTCTCCTTCAAACGCAACCATATCCTTCATCACCAAAAGGAACAAAGAGCCCCAAATTTATCTTTTGAACAACAGCGGTGGAGAAGCGATCGAATTCACGAAACACAAGGGCGGGGTCATTTCCCATGCCTGGTCCCCTTGCGGAAAAAAGATTTATTTCATCGCAGCAGACCCTCTCAACAAAGACGAAGAAAAAAGAAAAAAAGAGAAGGATGACGCCTTCATCTTCGAGAATGACTACAAACAGCTCCATCTCTGGATGATCGAACTGGATTCTAAGAAAGAAAAAAGGCTCACGGAAGGCGATTATTCCGTTCGATCATTCAACATTTCAAGGGACGGAAAATATGCCGTCCTGACAATAGCGCCGACTCCCTTGTATGACGACACTCTCAAATCAGAGATTTGGCTCATGGACATGGCTGATGGATCAAAGCGAAAGATCACGGAGAACGGCATGTCCGAAGGCGGAGCTGCCCTATCGCCGGATAACACCCAAATCCTCTTTACGGCGGATGCCGACGAACACCATGAGTGGTACTGCCAATCGACCCTGTTCACGGTTCCCGCCGCAGGCGGAACACCCAAGCTTCTCCTTCCGGATTTCGAGTACGAAGTCTACGGAGCGGAATGGTCGGCTGAAGGCGACGACATCCTCTTTGTCGCCAACATGGGTGTGCACAGCGAGATTTTCTCTCTGGACATCGTGTCCATGAAGGTCGATCAGCTCACGGATGGAGAGCATGCCCTTTATGGCTTTGACTACGTGCCCGGGATCGACAGCCTCGTTTATCTCATGAATTCGCCGCAAAACCCCGGTACGTTCTGGATATCTGCCGCAAGCGAATTCTCTCCTCGTCTGATCTACAATCCCTATCCCGAATTGGCATCTTTCGAGCTGGCCAAATACGAAGCCGTTCGCTGGGAGAGCACCGACGGCAAGACAGTGGAAGGAATTCTGATCTATCCTGTCGACTACGAAAAAGGGCGACGCTACCCTCTGCTGGCACACACTCATGGCGGTCCTATGGGTTCGGACAAGTTTGCTTTTGACGGATATGCCCACGCCAGGGCGGGACGCGGATATGCCATATTCAAGCCTAACTACAGGGGAAGCACCGGATATGGAAACGAAGTGCTTCGAGATATGGTTGGTCATTATTTTCTCCACGCCGATGACGACGTATTGACGGGTGTGGAGTATCTCGTCAAGCAAGGCATCGCTGACCCTGAACGGTTGGGGACATTAGGCTGGAGCGCGGGCGGTCACATGACCAATTGGCTCGTGACACAAACAGACCGTTTTAAGGCTGCTTCTTCTGGAGCAGGGGCTTCCAACTGGATATCTATGTACGCCCAAAGCGATGTCCGCATCTATCGAACACCCTGGTTTCTGGGCGATCCGTGGCATGCAGATTCACCGCTCAAAGCCTACAGGGAAAACTCCCCTATCTTTTTTGTGCACCAGGCGAAAACTCCCACTTTGATCCTCTGCGGCGAAAATGACAAGCGAGTTCCCCTACCTCAGAGCGTCGAAATGTACAGGGGCCTCAAGGCCAACGGAGTTCCAACGGAATTGGTGATCTTTCCCAGGTCCGGCCACGGACCGGGGGAGCTGCGGCACATCCTCTACAAGATGAACAAGGAATTTCAGTGGCTGGAAAAATACATCACCGGCCGCGATTTCCAATTCGAAGAACCGCCGAAAATCACCGATCAGGAAGATGACAGCTCAGACGGTTGATCCTACCGGCTGACACCTGCAAGCTCGAGCAAGAAAGCGTATTCCAGAGCGGTTTCTCTGTATCTGCGGAACCGCCCCGAAACGCCGCCGTGACCTGCTTCCATGTTGGTATGCAGGAGAAGCATGTTGTCATCCGTTTTCATCTCCCTGAGCTTGGCCACCCATTTGGCCGGCTCCCAGTACTGCACCTGGGAATCATGCAGTCCGGTCGTCACCAGCATGGGGGGATACTCTACCGCTTCCACGTTATCATAAGGCGAATAGGAGAGCATGTAATCGTAATATTCCTTATTTTCAGGATTTCCCCATTCGTCGTATTCGCTTGTGGTCAGGGGGATACTGGGATCGAGCATGGTGGTCACCACATCCACGAAGGGCACTGAGGCAATGATACCCTTAAAAAGATCGGGCCTCAAATTCACGACCGCACCCATGAGAAGGCCGCCGGCACTTCCTCCGGCGGCAAAGAGCCTGTCGTTGTCGGTGAATTTTTCGGCAATGAGATGCTCGGCACAGGCGATAAAATCCGTGAAGGTATTCTTTTTTTTGAGCAGCTTTCCATCCTCGTACCAAGATCGGCCCATTTCGGATCCGCCGCGAATGTGTGCGATGGCATAAACAAATCCTCTGTCGAGCAGGCTGAGATACTCTGAGCTGAATGTCGGGTCCGTGCTGTATCCATAAGATCCATAGCCATAAAGCAGCAAGGGATTGCGCCCGTTCCTTTCCAGCCCCTTTCTGTAAACTAGGGAAATAGGCACTTTCACACCATCTTTGGCCGCAGCCGTGAGCCTTTCCACATGATAGTTCACCGGATCGAAATCACCCAGGACCACTTCACGCTTCAGCAGTTCCTTCTTTTTCGTATTCATGTTGTAGTCGTATATGGAATTGGGTGTGGTGAGAGAGGTGTATCCAAAACGCAAAATATCGGTGTCAAACTCCGGATTTGTCTCTACATAGCTGAAATAGGCCTCTTCATCAAAATCCAGGTAATGGTCATCCCCATTATCCCATCTAATGACACGTATCTCCATGAGTCCATTTTTGCGTTCACTGATTACCAGAAAATTTTTAAAGATCTCAAAATTTTCGACAAAGACATCTTCCCGGTGGGGCACGACATCGATCCAGTCAGTCTTTTCAGTTTTGTCCACAGACGCTGCCATCAGCTTGAAATTTTTAGCTTGGAAGTTTGTCCGGATATAGAATTTATCTCCGAAATGTTCGACATAATACTCCAAGCCTCTTTCTCTGGGTTGGATGATTCGGAACGCACCTTTGGGTGTATCGGCGTCCAGAAATCGGTACTCCGTCGCAAGGGTGCTGTTCGATACGATGAAAATGTACTTATCGGATTTTGACTTGAAGACATAGACCTCAAATGTCACATCGTCCTCATGAAAAACGAGCGGGTCTTCCGTACCGTCCGTGCCTAGAACATGCTTCTTGATTTTGTAGGCACGCAGCGTATCATCCTTTTCTGCGTAGAAGACGGTCTTATTGTCATTAGCCCAGGCAGCCATCCCCGTAGTGTTGTCGATTTCATCTTCGTATACGGCTCCCGTCTCGAGGTTTTTGAAGTGAAGGGTGTATTTCCTGCGGCTGACGGTGTCAACACCGTAGGCGATAAAATCATTCCCCGGGCTCACCCAGGGTCCTATGACATGAAAATAGTCGTGGCCTTCGGCCAGACGATTAACGTCCAGCATAATCTCCTCTTCGGCTTCGAGACTCCCCTTTTTGCGGCAGTACACAGGATATTCCTTGCCTTCCTCATACCGGGTTTGATAGAAATAGCCGCCTTTCCTGAAGGGTACCGACATATCCGTCTGTTTAATCCGACCCACGATCTCGGTGTAAAGGTTATCTTGGAGAGCTTTGGTGTGAGCCATCACGGCATCCTTATAGACATTCTCGGCTTCGAGGTACGCAATGACCCTCGGATTTTTCCTCTCTCTGAGCCAGTAATACTTATCCAGACGCACATCGCCATGTATCTTCAGCTCCTTAGTTATTTTCTCGGCGACCGGCGGCCTGGCCGATTCAGCGACCTCTGAAGCTTGCCGGCATCCGAACTGCAAGACCAGAGGGAGCACAATTAAAACCAAAGCACGTAATTTTTTCGTCATTGTGTCCTCCTTTGCGTCATAATTGATGCAAAATATCAGAAGATGGAAAACTTCACATATTTTTTAGGATTCTTGCGGATATCTTCGAGGAAGAGGGTCAATTGTCTGATCGTATCGTTCAAACTTTCGATGTATTCCCTGTTTTGCAGAAGCTGACCGGCCGTTCCTCTTCCCATGTTGATATCCCTCGCAATCTCACTGAGATCCGAAGACAGCGCCGAAAGCTGACCCAAGGTGTCATTGACTTGGTCCATGGTCCGGCTGAACTTCTCCAGAGTCATACGGCTTTCGGAAGAAAGATTCATGGTTTCGGTTCTGGCCACATCCAAAAACTCCTGCAGCTCTTTGCCGGCTCCTCCGATTTCTCTGATTTGTCTGTTGTACAGGTTCACATCCATGCCTTCGACTTTGGCGTTCATATTCCCGATGAGCCCGCGGAACGAGTCCACGGATTCGGAGAGTTTAGCAACAGCCTGGTCCAGATTTCCTTGCTCGATCTTTTCTTTTGCCGCAAAAAGGATGTTCTTGGCCAGAGCCATCAAGTCTTTGTTCGTTCCATTGACCGTTGTTCCAGGATCCAGGATTTGGTCCGAATCTCCAGGGAAAATCATAATTCCTTTTTCTCCTAGAAAGTTCAAGGTGTTTATCTCAAATTGGGAATCGGAAGGAATGCGGGCACTCTTTTTCACCTGAATCGTTACAAGTATGGTCTTCTTCTCCAGGGTAACTTGTTTGGTAGATCCGATCCTGTAGCCCCGCATGAAGACAGGAGCTTGATCCGTAAGTCCGACTGCATCCTCGAAACGGACATGGAGCTTGTACTCGTCGCTGAAAAACAACTGATTCCCCGAAAG
The DNA here is from genome assembly GCA_016926925.1 of Candidatus Aminicenantota bacterium. The sequence goes on along the minus strand of JAFGNQ010000233.1, from coordinate 38,265 downwards.
CCACAAAATACAGATAAGAAAGAGAACTCCTGCGATAAACACGATCAAACCGGAGATATAGGTCATCTTTCTATCGTTCATATCTTTCTCCCGTATCATAGAGTGAATGCAGATTTTTGGTTGTAATGTCTTCTTTTTTACCGATAAAGGCGATCTTTCCCTCTTTGATAAGGACGACGCGTTCGGAGACTTCGCGCATCAAATGGATATCATGAGTCACTATGACGGCTGTGGCACAAACCTGTTTTTTAAAAAGATCGATCAACTCCATGACCATCTCCACATTGGCCTCATCCAGTGCTGAGGTCGGTTCATCGTAAAACATGTAACAGGGCTTCTGGATCATGGCCCGGGCAATGGCCACTCGCTTTTTCATTCCTCCGCTCAGCTCCTCAGGGAATTTTGGCATCACTTCTTCGTTCAATCGAACGAACCTGAGGCAGCGCATAACTTCCTCATGGATCTCTTTATCCGTCATCCTCGAATGCATCCGAAGATAAAGGCTCAGGTTTTCCCGAACATTGAGAAAATCGAAAAGCGCATTGTCCTGGAATACAAACGAGATTTTCTTCTTCACAACATTGAATTCTTTTTTGGAAAGCCCCAGGATTTCGGTCCCATCGTAACGGATGCTTCCCGAATCGGGTTCGATGAGCCGGACAAGCGATTTAATGAGCACTGTTTTGCCCTGACCGCTGGGTCCCAGGATCACGAGAGTCTCTCCCTCTTTGATATCCAGATCTATTTCTTCCAGGACGGGCTTCCCGTCGAAGTACTTATAGAGTCCCCGGACTTCAATCATAAGAGCAACCTCGCCAGGTAATAATCGAAAAACACGATAAGCACCGCGGAGACGACCACGGCGTTGGTAGAGGAACGCCCAACTCCTAAAGCTCCTCCATGGGTTTTCAGCCCGAAATAACTCCCGATCAAAGCGATGAAAAATCCGTTGATCGCGGGTTTGATCAAATTTCCAAAATACAGTTCGAAAGCCCTGAAGTTCATCTGCATACCCATCACAAATTCCTTGGCGGAAATCCAATCCGTAGCAACGGTTGCTATGAAAAAGACACTGAACATGGCCAGGAAGTTGGCAAAAATGGCCATGACCGGAAGCATCGTCATTCCGGCGATAACGCGCGGCATTACGAGAAATCCAATCGGATCCAGAGACATGGTCTCCAGAGCTTCCACCTGTTCGGATATCTTCATGCTCCCCAATTCAGCGGCTAGAGATGCCCCCAACCTGCCGGCCAGCACAAGAGAGAGGATGATAGGGCAAAGCTCGAGGATCGTGCTCTTGAATATGACGTTGATTACATATGTCCGGGGTACCAGGGCTGAAGATTGGTAGGTTCCCTGTATCATTGCGCCCAAACCGACGAATACGGCAATCACCGTTGCTATGGGCAGAGTCTTTACCAGAAATGAATAGATCTGCTCGCTCAACTGCTTTCGGTAAAACCAGATAGTCGGAAGCGCCTTCAGCGTTTCGATAAAAAGGAGCCAACCCTCCCAGATCGACGTAAAAAAATGCTGGGAGGACCGACCCAGGCTTTCAAGAAAATTCTGCGTTTCCTTGGACATGATAAATAAGGTCTCAGAACGTTTGCTGTTTAAAGTATCATTCTAGCCGAAATGGACTTTCAAGAAAAGCAACTTGCAATGTGGTTTTAAAGAAGCGTCGTTTTCTTCGATGTTAGCGGCACGAAAAAAATGCCGTGTCCGCAAACCTTAAAAAACAGGATTGCGTGTTGATCCGGAGAGCCGAGCCGGAAGAGCAGGCTATGGAGTCCTCAGGCTCAGCCATGCTGTTTGGAAAAGGCCTCCTTTTGCAGTTCTTTAACACGGGAAATACGTATCTGAAGAGTGTCCAGAACGATCCGGACTTTGATGTTGGGCAATTTTCTTTTGCCTTCCTGCTGCGTCTGGAAATGCGTTTCCAACAAAGTGACGATATCCTGCTCGCGCATCCACTGCTTTAAGAATGCATCCGCTAACAGTTCGGATTTCAAATCATCATACTCTTCGCTCTTGGCCAACACTCTGTTCTTGTCGAGCATTTCGGAACGCCACTTCACAAAATCCTGCGACGCGTATTCGGGCAAAGGACCGAGGAGTTTCTTTGCGCTTTTTATGGCCTCCTGGAACTGGATTTCCGAGTCTTTGATGTAATTCCTGGCCTTGTAATACTCGGCGGAACTGAAAGACGCGCCTTCTCCCAACAACCTCTCCAGAATGGCCAGTGCGGAAGAAACGGCTTCCAAACCCTTGGCTACTTTAGGAAAAATTTGGGCCTCGATATATTTTTCCATCGGTTATTCCTTATCTGCGAGCAATCTGTCGGCCAGGAACCGCGTTTCTATGTTCCTTTGCCTTTATATAGTGTATATCACATGCATAGATGTGTGTCAAAACTCAGAGAATCCGCATAGGCATCTCTGTCTATGGGATGGATTTTCAAATTGAAGAGATAGAGGCGATCGATATTTCATAAAAATTAGGGACATCACTGAGACGGAGATGTTTCCATTCCCATGACCGAATGCCGAGTTCTCTCTCTGTGCTAATCCTTATCCGTTACAGGAGTCAGGTCCACATGTTCGGCGAAAAAACGGAGATAGCGGCGCAGGCGATCGACCTGATGCCGCGGCTCTCTTATTCCGTGCCCTTCCCGGGGGTAGCGGACAAACGTCACATCCTTGCCGAGATCCTTGAGGGCCATGTAAAACTCCACAGCCTGTTCGGGCGGGACTCTGGCATCATTCGATCCATGCATGATCAACACCGGACTTTTCACTTGCTTGACATGACGGATCGCAGAAAATTTCTCGTACATTTCCTCATTATCCCAGGGAGTACCCAAAAACCACCCTAAATAATGAGGGATATCGGTCGTGCTGTACATGCTGTAAAGGTTGGACAGGCCTGCCCCCGGCGAGACGGCCTTAAACCGATCCGTCTGTGTAACGATCCAAAAGCTCATATACCCTCCGTAGCTCCATCCGTAACAAACCATGCGATCGGGATCGACCCACCCCTGTTCGATACAGTAGTCCACACCGGTCATGCAGTCGTCATAATCTCGAATTCCCCACTGCTCGCGGTTGGCGTTCAAAAATTCCTGGCCGTAATTGGAGCTCCCCCGAAAATTCGGTTGGAGGATCATGAACCCGTTCCCAGCGAAAAATTGATTGCCGGCATTGAAGTATTCCATGACGGCTCCGCTCGGCCCTCCATGGGGATTCATGATCAGAGGATATTTTTTCCCTTTTTGGAAATCCACCGGATAAGTCAAAACACCTTCGATCCACTGACCGTCACTGTTTTTCCAGCTGATCACTCTGACGTCGGCAATCTTGATCTTTTCCTCTGTTAGCCAGGGATTGGCATCCGACAATTGCAACACTTCCTTTAAAGCAAATTCGGCTGTATACACTTCAACAGGACTTTTGGGATCGGAATGTATCCAAACCCAACGGCTTCCGTCTGCTGCCAATTGCCACTGCATGTTGAGACCACGGGGAGCAGAGAGCGTTTCGACCTCCCCGGTGCGCAAATCAACAGCAAACAATCCCAGGCTCGTCTTATCCCCTGTGCTCCAATAAATGGTCCTTCCATCAGGAGACCAGATAGGTGTTCCGAAATTCCGATCAAAATTTTCAAGGAAGATTTTCGGCTCCCCACCTTCCTGAGGCATGATGTAGAGCTTGTCATGCCAAGTGTTATCGCCCTTATGCGGGTCCGATGCGAAAGCGATGTGCGTTCCGTTCGGAGACCATCGGGGGGAAGTATCCCGACCGGGATTTTCGTAAAGCTTGCGGAACGTTTTTGCAGCGACGTCTGTGACCCAAATGTCGGATTGGTTGCGGTCTTCCATAGAAGGATTCGGCCGGACTTCATATACAATCCGCTTCGCATCCGGCGACCAATGCGCGTCGCTCACTGTGTTGGAACCCTCTGTAAGACGTTGTGCTTCATCCTTTTCCACATCATATATCCAGACATGACTCATCCGGAACTCCTGACCAACGACCTCGGCATCATCCTTCTTCTTTTTTCTTTCCTCGTCTTCCTCTCTCATGGGATCCTGAGCGACGAAAAGGATCTGAGTTCCATCAGAGGAGATTTCAAAGAACTGGATGCTCTCTTCATGGTCCGTGGCCTGCCATGCTTCCCCTCCATCGATGTGCATGAAAAAAAGCTGGCTTTTAAGGCCGCCCGCATCCGGCGCAGATTCTTGACCGGATCCTCCCGGCTTTCCCCTTGCGGATAGGAAAGCAATCTTCTTCCCATCGGGAAACCAGGCAGGAGAAGTACAATCCGAAGAACCGAAAGTCATCTGCCTCTTCTCTTTTCCGTCCGTCATGATCCTCCAGATATGGGTGCTGCTCTTGAGATCCTTATCATCCATGTCCCTTACTTGCTTGGTGTACAACACCCATTTACCGTCCGGAGACAACCGGGGGAATCCCACCTGATTGAACCGTAGGGTGTCGAAAGCGGAAATCAAGGGAGGTTTGGCCTCCTCATTTTCTTTGGACGTCTTCTGGGCTCCGGGCATCAGAACACACAGAACAATGATCCAGACCGCAAATCTTGATGCTTTGAAAAGAGTGCATTTCATCTTATCTACCTCCCTGAGATTCCTTATTGAATGTGCGAACTTTATAGCACATGCTCTATCCGCTGTCAAAACACAATGCCTGTGCCCGTTACAAAGCATTTTCGGGAACCTTGAAACTTCCCATCGGATGTTCCGCTCCGGGAGACCGGCATTCGGCCTTATCCAGGTCACCCTCTTCTCTTTGGAACGGTTCACCGTTCACCGGGTTTTGGGGAACCAGGGAAAAAAGGCGTTTGTCCTTTGGGCATATTCAGCGAATTCCTTATTCCCGGCATACTTCTTCTCGAGCATGGCAACACCTGAAACTTTCAGGAGCAAAAAAGTGATGAGCACGGGGCTGACTACGGCGGTCCATCCCTGTTTTACGGAGAGTGCAATGATATAAATTCCCCACCACATCACAGCCTCTCCGAAATAGTTCGGATGGCGGGTGTATTTCCAGAGGCCTGAAGTCATGATTTTACCCCGGTTTTCCGGATTCTTCTTGAATTTTCGAAGTTGATGATCCCCCTCAGCTTCGAAATAAAAGCCGATGCACCACAGTAAAATGCCGGCAATATCGAGTATTGCGAACTTTGAACCTCCCCGGCTATTCACAAGAATGACAGGATAGGATACCACGATCATGATAATTCCCTGCAGAAGGAAGATCTGAAGATAGCTCCTCGGAACGAACCACTTTCCCCAATCCTTGCGCCATTGAGCATACCTGAAATCTTCTTTTTTCCCTTTATTTCGCCCGCCGATATGAACGGACAGTCGACCTCCCCATAAAAAAATCAATGCCGTCACAAGAACTTGCCGGAAATTCGCACCCACCTTCAGGAAAAGCGTCAGGAAGGCAATGAGAATAAAACCGATTCCCCAGGCGGTATCGACGACAGAATTATCTCTCCGTAACATAGCTGCAATAAAAACAATACTCATGTAAGCTAACACCGTTATACATGAAAGAATGAGATATTCGACCATTTCATGACCCTCCTCTAAGAGCTCCATCACCATAGTGAGCACACAATTCGGAGCTCAGAAATGAATCTGAAGGGATGGTTGTGTTCGGTTCAGCCGGACCGTCCGTACCCATCCGGGTGTTTGGAATGCCATTGCCAAGCGGTTCCAATAATGCTCTGCAGGCTTGGAAATTCGGGCTTCCAGCCCAGTTGTTCTTTGGCCAATTGAGATGAAGCCACGAGGCAATCGGGGTCGCCTGGCCGCCTCTCTGCCAACGAAAAGGGAATCTCCCTCCCGGTGACGTGCTCGGCGGTTTTCAGGACTTCAAGATTCGTAAATCCGATGCCATTCCCCAGGTTATACCGGGCATTTGGCCGCTTATCCAAATTGGCGAGACCTAAAATGTGGGCTTGGGCAATATCAACAACATGAAGATAGTCCCTGATACAAGTGCCGTCTTTGGTTCTGTAGTCAGAGCCATAAATATCAATTTTTTTTCTCTTTCCCAATGCAGTGTCAAGGATGATCGGAATAAGATGCGTCTCCTTCCTGTGTGCTTCTCCCAAACACTCCGATGCCCCGGCGGCATTGAAGTATCTGAAGCAATTGTATTGGATGCCATAGGCTGCATGGTACCAATCCAGGACCCTCTCAAACATCAGCTTGGATTCTCCATAAGCATTTATGGGCTTTTGCTGATGTTTTTCATCGATAGGCATGTATTCGGGTTCCCCGAAAACCGCAGCCGTCGACGAAAAAATCATTCTCTTGCACTGGAAGGCCTTCATGACATCGAGAAGAGCTAAACCTTGGACAACGTTGTTTTCAAAAAACGGCTGTGGATCGGTCATGGAAATGCCGACCGTTGCTTCCGCAGCAAAATGCATCACGGTATCAATGGGATGCTTTCGGAAGATTTCCTCAAGAATATTCTTATCACCACAATCCCCCTTGTAAAAGACAGCTTCAGGAAGAACGGCGTCTCTGTGGCCTTCCTTAAGATTATCGATGACCACCACATCATAGTTTTGCTTTAAAAGCTCTTCGACACAGATCGATCCTATGTAACCGGCACCCCCGGTAACGAGTATCACCATCCGTTCCTCCTCAAAGCCAAACACATATACAAGCATGACGGCACTCCCGTCATTTCTTCACCCAAGGATATTGTCCGCTCTTGAAATTCACTCAACCGGATTCGTTTTCTCATTTGACTCTCCTCGATCTCGAACCAGGCTGGTCTCAATTTTAAATCAACGCTCCCCCAGAAGCAAATCTCAGGTTAAAACGGTTGCGGTGACACTCGCCCCTTTTGGGGAGTTGCACTCAAGAAATATCACCCTCCATATCACCGCAAAAGGGGATTGACGCCTAAAGGGGCAGATGGCATAAATGAGCAGGAATGATATTTTAGGTAGAAAACCCCTTTTCAAAGGTTCCAGCATGAGAAAACGCAAAATCTTAATCGTCGATTTCGATGAAGAGGCCATCAGCTATCTATCGGAGTATCTCAAGTCGGAAAATTACAATGTATCGTCGGCCATCGATGGCGAGGCAGGTTTGGAAAAATGCAAAGCTGAGATGCCTGATCTCGTGATTGTCGAACCGATGATATCTAAGCTTCATGGCTTCGAACTATGCAGTATCATCAAACACGATTTCAACGGAAAGATCCCGGTCGTCATCCTGACAAAATTTTACCGGGAGGAACAGTTTAAGATCGAGGCCATGCGATCGTATGGGGCATCCGCCTTTCTGCGGAAACCATTCCGGGGTCCGGAAATCCTCACGAGCATTAAAACCTTATTGAAGGAAAATACTACGGAAGATGAGGGAAAAGATATGGCAGAAGATACACAGGCTTTAAACGAAATTTCAGCTGAGGACCTCGAAATTCTTGAAGAAAACATACCATCATCGATCCCGAAAACAGGCATTGATGCATTCGAGCAAGAAATACGAAGTTCCTATACTAAACCGGATAACACGCTCGTAAAAAACGATAAAGGCGCTGATATCAACCAAAAAATTGATAAGATGCTCGAGGACACCCTTTCTGAGTTCGGTTTGAACATCTCTAAAAAAAAGACAGCAAAATCCCAGGAAGAAAAGAAATTAAGGGATAAGGTCGACTTCCTGGTAGAAAAAACCAAAGAAGAGGAAAAGAACAAAACTATCGAAACAAAAGAAATAAAAAAGGAATCCGCCAAAGCGGAAAAACCGCCGATGCGGGAAATCAACGTCAAAGAACCGGAATCCAAAAATGCAGAACAGCCGCAAGCACATGTCGTCCAGAAAAAGGAAGAAGAAACACCTGAAAAAAAAGAGCAGTTCGTATTTTCCGAAGAACGGGAAGATGATGAACGAATTCCCCTGTTCCAGCATCTGAGAAACTCATTAAGTTTCTTGAAAAAGGTACCTCTGAAATTCCTCATTCCTTCAGTCTTGGTTGCTGCGATTGCAGTCAGCGCTCCATTTTATTTTCGCAAACCGAGTCAGCAGAACAGTAAAAACGGTCACACAGCTGCTGTAAAAACCATGAGCACGCAATACACACAACCTGCCGAGAGTATGGCACAAGAGAATGCGACAGAACAGGAAAAACCGAAAAACCTTGCTCCGGTTTCGACAAAAGAAACCCCCGCTGAATCAAAGCCTGAGGCTTCAACGGACGACACCCAGGAAGGCACGGTCAAAACGCGTGTCAGCGAAGTCTATCAGGTAGAAAATCCCAAGACACAAAAAAAGCCTGAAACCAATCCCATCAATCATTCGACAGACATCATATCAGCAGAACCGGCAGAGGAACTTGTAGAACCCTTACTCCCTGAGTCTGAGCCAATGAATGGCTTCGTTGAAACGGAAGAACCCGCAACAAGGATGGAAGTGACTCGAAATCTCCAAAACTCCGTTCCGGGCCAGGAAAGCACGCAAACAATCCAAAAAGAAACTGAAAAATCTCCGGCAAATGAAGGCCCAAAAACAAAAAGCGGAGATCTCATTCCTCTAGGCCAAGTCGATATCCCTCCTGAGATCGCCACAAGAATCGAGCCTGAATACCCCAGATTCGCACTTCAGCGGGGAGTAGGGGGTCAAGTGGTGATCAACGCCCTGATTTCCGAGAATGGGGAGGTTATCGAGACCGCTTTAGTCAAGGGAATTTCAGGCCCTTACAGCTTTAATGAAGAATGTGAGAAAGCTGTGCGGCAGTGGAAGTTTGTGCCCGCGTTTAAAGACGGTGTCAAAGTCAAAGTTTGGAAAACCATTTCCTTTAACTTCAAGAAATCATAAATTACGGGTGATAAAATGAAGATAAGCAAAGAACAAGAAGACCTTTACAAGAAAACCATGGAAGCGGCTAAAAAAGAGCTGGAAGATATGGATTCTCAGATGGAGAAAGAACTCCAGCAGATAAGAGAAAAGCTGGCAGAAATGCAGGAATCCAAGAAGTACTACAGGCAGATATATGAGGGCGCAGCTCACCTCTTAGGAATCGAAGTGGAAACCGATGGCAACGGCAATCAAGAAGCTTTGCCTGGTGGTTCCAAAGCATCTCCTTTGCTGCAAATCCAAAAAAACCAGAGCTAACCGCGTTCTGCCTGAATTATCCATTCCCCCAGTATGCGGCATCCGCGTTCCCAGCTCGGCATCAATCCATCCTCCAACAAAGACAAACGCGCCGACGAATATCCAGAAGAGGATGATGGCTCTGAAAGAACCTACGGTACCGGTAATAATCTGAGGTGTAGAATAAATTCCACTCCGATCATGATGGCGACATGCAAGGCAACACCGCTGGAAACCCGGAGAACCTTGTGCAGGGTGGGTTTTGTAATTCTATCCAAATGAATCAGCCTTCAGGGCCGACTCCGGAATTGTCTGGTCACAAGAGAAACCAGCCATTTATGGAGAGGAATAAATGGACGGAATTTTTGCCAGCAGAAGTCCACAATGTCATTAGAGAAAAGCTCCTCCGGAATCTGCGATTCATACCCCGCATGAAGACTGTTATGGAGGAGGAGATCGGCATTTGAATGTCCGGGATCATACCCGGAAGGCACTCGTTTGTATTGCTTTCCTCCTAGCTGAAAGCCTTTAACCCGCTCGATTTTTTTGATTATGCCTCTAAGTTGGAGTCCTAACTCAGGATCAACGACAGCTTTCCGGTAAGCGGTCAGACTCTTAGGAGAAAACATATAGATTCCGGCTCCGAGAATGAGCTTGTCGGATTCGAGATGGAAATAAAAACCCGGACATTCCATCCGAGAGGGCGCGCCCTCCCAAAAAAAGAGGCCCAAATGCGTCTTGTACGGAGTTTTATCCGGACTGAATCGCGTGTCCCTGTAAATCCGGAATATCGACCTGTTTAACTTCGGCTCCGCCTTTACAGCGGGAAGATGTCTTTTCAACTTCTCGCCCATGGCCACAACAAAGGCCTTTGCGGGTTCGAGGACATAATGCTCGTAATCATTCCTGTGGTTATCGAACCAAGCTTTGTTGTTGTTTCGCTTCAGCTTGCGGAAAAAGGAAACAGTTTCGTGGTGAAAGCCTTGAAACGGAACATAGACAGTCATACTTGAATCCTCCTAAATGAAGATTGGCGTTACAGTCTTCTCTTGCTTTCTTTCCAGAAAAAGCGACGCTGTTTCCGTCCTTGGCGCCTGAGGAACTTTTTCAAATCGGGAACAGGGCTTTGGGGATTGCGTAAAACTTCATTAGCAGCATGGAAAGTCTGTTCGGGAAAATGCGGCTTAAGAAGCTGGAAATTTTTATCGAGATCATTCCCAGACAGAGCACGACCCGCCAGCCAGCCAAAAGCGCGTAGGATATCCTCGAGGGCCTTGTATTCACTCAAAGATACGACGGGAATAGGAAAGTCGCTTCCGTATAAGAATTTCCCGGGCAGATTTTTAGCCAAAGAGATAATCTCCTTGGCATACTTGAATCGGCCCGGGAGACAGAAGGCAGATACATCCGCAAAGAGATTGGAAGCTGCGTTTCGTTCTTGCAGTAATCTCAAAATCGAGCCAAAAGCCTTCTCCCAGTAGGCATTATCCGGGTCTATCAATTGTCCTAGAGGTGTTCCCGAGTGCGCAAGGATCACTTTGGCCCCTTCATCCAACGCCCGGGAAACAGCAGCACCTACAGCAGCGTCAAACCGTCCCGCAGCGGCATTCACCAACCGTTCCTCCTCATGATTCATTTCCGTGGGGATAGTCGCTTCAGGCCCTACATGAATGAGGAGAGGCAGTCCGAGATCCCCCAGGGCTCGATAGAATTCTACGGACCTCGGATGTGTGGGATCGATTCCCTGCGCCGAGGGCAGCCATTTGCAGAGGACAGCTCCATTATTGACACAATGCCAGAGCCGCTCCAAGGCATCGGGAGCATAGGGATGCACAGAACACCCGAACAAAAAGCCGGGGTAGATCTGCGTCAAATGAACGAGATACTCATTGTCCACAAAGAGATGGGTTGCCTTTTTCAAAGGCCGACCTTCTTCAGAATAAACCTGGTCGAGGGCAAGGAGCACGAGTTTGTCCACAAAATTGGAATGCCGCAACTGGTCGAACAACACTCCGATATAGCGCACCCCGGTCATCTGGGAACCTTTAAGCCGAGTCACAAGTTTCATTCCTTCAAAGGAAATCGACTGCTCAAATTTATCGGACCAGTAATAGAGGCGTTCATTCTCACCGGGAGGACCACCAATGTGGACATGGATGTCGATAACATCCGTTTTCGTGAAACCGGACCGTAAGGGTTGAACCATTCGAATCCTCAAATTTCAGGAGCGAAATGAAAGCGGCTACTCATAATGTTTCACTTGCGGCCACAGGTCTTCGATAGGAATCTTTAAGCCGCGACACACAAACAGGGGCAGATTGTTCTCATAAGGCATAACATACTCGTTTATAAAAATTCCGGCCTGCTCCACTCGAACAAAATATTTTTCGAGCTGCGCTTTATCACCGCCGATGACAATCATAATCTCGCCGGTGTATTGACCCGGACCCCAGAGCCAGTAATTGTTGTGTCCGGAGATCGCTCTCGGAAGGCCATAGGTTCGTCCAAAGAAATCCATGGCTCCGGCTTCCCCATAATTTTGTGCAAAAACACCGCATTTGGCCTGATCTTCAGGGGAGAGGCTCTGGTAGACATCGTTCACGGCGCGGACCATCGGCTCCCAGCCGAACATATCTGCAAAATGCTGGGGCAAGCGCCCCATCTCATGGTCTTCGGCTTTTGGAGGCGAAAACTTCAGGAATTCGGAGTATTTTATGAAAGTGTCAACAGGTAGAAAAGGAAGGACGAAGGGCGCAGTCAGAAGGCATCCGCCGAAGAGGAAGGCCAGGGTCGCCGGCTTAAGCCATTTGAGTCTCCATCTATTGATTATGACTTCGAAGGCGACTGCCCCTCCGGCAAACATCACGGGATAAAGAGGTGCAATATAATATGTTTTGGCACGAGTTAAGAGAAACAGGACGAAAATCGCAAGATACATCCACCCGAACAAGCGGAAGGGCTGTGCGGCTCTAAATAGAAAAAAATAGCAGAGCCCGAGAACGAGAATCGGGAAAAGGAATGGATGCATTTCGACCATTTGCACCAATAAAAACATTTTCGGCGAGAGCATCATATTCTTGTAGAGGCTGGCATTCCGGATGAATTCCACAGTGGGGAAAGCATGGATAAACTGCCAGATAAGGTGGGGCAGGAAAATAATGAAAGCGAAAGCCGCACCGAGCCACAGATTGATTGAGAACAAGTACTTTCGCGAGCGCGTGAGAATGAGCCCGACGAAAAGACCGAATCCTAAAAAGAAAACAGAATGCTTATTCATAAGGCCGATGCCGAGTATGATCCCCAGAATCAGCCAAAGTTTGGTATTTTCATACTTCAATATGCGTATCACAATAAGAATGGAAAGAGCCCAGAATAGGTGATCGAAGACGTTCATGGACAAAACATTGCCGGTATACAGAAAAAGCGGTGACAGGATAACAGCCGCGCAGCCCAAGACCTGGGCAAATCTTTTCCCTCCCAATTGTTTTACGATCAATCCCGTCAGAAAAACAACGAGCGCTCCGGCCAATGCAGGAAAAAATCGAAGAGCGAACAGGGAATCTCCCATGAGGGCATGGGATAATTTGGCTATTAGGGCGACAAGGGGGGGGTGATCGACATAGCCAAACGCCAAGTGCTTTCCGCAAGCGATATAATACAGCTCATCCCGAAAATAGCCGTATCCTCCGTTAAGAAGAAAATGGAGGACGAGTTTCACCATGGAGAGCGCAGAGATGACGGTCATATCATTTCTGAGAGCAATCTTCCACCAGGATTTTTTTTCCATTCCGACCTCACCTATTGACCGAAGCCCTGATTTCTAGAGTCTCAGCTCGATCAGGCCACGATCAAAGCTTATCCACAAAATCTCAAACAAATGATATTGTTTTTCCTAGTGTATCCCAAATCTCCTAAAAAAAGAACCGATCATTGCCGCGAGAGCTCTTTTTATCACATGGAATTCCTCGCGGCAGGGCCAGGATTTGTGCTACAATATTTTTTGAATTCAGATGCCGTTTTGGATCTTATTTTCGGGTATCCTCTCCCCTGCCATTTTCTGGATCGCATACTTTTATTTTAAAGACAGGCTCCAGCCTGAACCTTTTTTAAAAATCGGAACCGCCTATCTGCTTGGGATTTTTTCCGGTCTTGCGGTTCTTCATGTCGCAAGGTTCCTTCCTCTGCTGGGGATTCCCGAAGATCCCAGCATCCTGATGGAGAGCTGGGGACTGCATTACCTCGCTTACTCCGTTGGAGTAACCGGCCTGATGGAAGAACTGTTCAAATTTTTTCCCTTCCTCGTCATTGTCATGAATTTTAAAGATTTCGATGAAAAAATCGATGGGATTATATACGCTTCCATGATCGCCCTTGGGTTTGCCAGCTACGAAAATATCCGGCATCTTGTATTTATAGACGGTCTGGAAATGCTTGGAAGGGCTTTCGCATCACCCCTGACACACACCATTTTTTCATCCATATGGGGATATACCGTCGGTGCCGCTAGATTAGCGAGAAAGCCTATATTTGGAACAAGCATTATAGGAATCGGCATAGCCGCCATTTCTCACGGCGTGTATAATTACTTGACGGCATCCGCCATGCTCAGGGCAGGCTCCGCAGCTATCATCCTGGTCATTTGGATTTGGCGTCTTCAGTTGATCGAGAAACTTGCAGGTAGAGTGAAGTAAGCATCCCCTGGTAACAGCGACACAGGATTTATCAATAAACGAAGGGAATGAGTGCTTTTCTTTTGACGGGGTAGCCGGGGAATTCCTTATTGTACCAGTTATGGTGGGCACGAGCTCTCGGGAGGAGGTTTGCCAAAGTCCAGAGGGCAAACACAAGGCCGGGAAGAGACCAGACCATCAACGCCCATCCGGCCCACTCGATTATTTCACCCAAATAGTTGGGACAGGAAACCCACTCGAAGAGCCGTCCTTCCGGGATTCCGTAGTCCGCCATTCCACTCCTGCGCAGCCGACTCAGGGATTCATCCGACCATCTGTTGATGGCCATCCCAAAATAAAAAAGGAGGAAGCCTGTGATAAATCGAATATCTGTGAGCCAGGAGAGTGTGTACCTGAGGGGAGGCGCAAGCATGAATATCCAGCGCGCCTGAAGATAAGCATTGATTACGTTGAAGACAAACGCAAACAGGACAATAACTAGCGGCATGTTTTTTTTCCTGCGTTGTCTGAAAGGATAGATAAAAGCACGATACAAATAATGACTCTGCCATACAATGAGCAACATGACAGCGCCAGCTTCTGCTCTGCGATCACTGAGGATGTAGAGAATAAAAAAAAGGAGGGATGCGGGAGATTCCATTATAAGCCAACCCGACCGGGTGTCCATCATTCGCCCCCACCCGGTCTTTGCATACCGTCCATAAGGAGCCGTTACAAAAAACAGAAGGACAAAAATGACGGCCCCTATCACCAAAAAAGCGATGAGAAGAATGGAGAAAACCAAAGATTCACTCATCGATTCCGTTCTTTAAATCCGAAAAGCGCCCGGTCTCAAAAGGCTAGAAAACTAGATAGTGAACTTTGTTTCCGCACCATTCAAGGAACCTCTCAAAATCCGGATAAGAGATTCCCACAGTTACGGTGTTGACATTAGGATGAAAGTTCACCCTCCCCTTTTCTTGGAGCCCACTGTCTACAACCACCTCGGCCTGGTGTTCTTTATCATTGATCAGGCCGAATGGAGAAACAGATCCGGGGGTGAGGCCAAGATAACGCATCAGCCTAACCGGCGAGGCGAAGCTCAGCCTATCTGCACCGAGGCGGCCGGCCAACGATTTCAGATCAACCGTTTTTTTGATCTCGACGACGACCAGGTAATGGCGGCTCCCTTTCTTGTTGCGCAGAAAAAGATTTTTGCAGTGTGCGCCGGTTATTGTTCCCCAGTGCTTCTCCGCTTCCTCGACCGTGAAAACGGGAGGATGTCTGCGCACCGAATACTCTATACCGAGCTCTTTCAAAACGTCGTAAACATTTTGTTCGTTTGCTTCTGGAGACATTTTGATCACATCCTTTCCGAATCGGACTCTACTCGTCCAAAAGTGAATAAAATTCTTCGCCGGCGTCCCTGATGTTCCGAACGATTTCGTTGACGGAATCTTCATACTTTTCCCGGGTCTTCGAAGGATGCAGCGCCAGAGTGTGGAGTTCAAGATAGAATTCGTGCATGGACAATAGCTTTTCATGAGCTTTCGAAAATTTTTGTGGAGGATTTCCGATCTTTTCCAAAATCTCCTCGATCTTACTCCTTCCTGTCATGAACATGTTCTTGTTCTCCGTCAACTGATCACCCAGGATGTGTTGCGCTGCCGTTTCGAAATCATCTCCGGTGACTTTGGCGTATTCCCAGGCACTGATATAGTCTTTGGACTGGCTGACGCATGCTGTCGCCTGCTGTAAAATGATACCGCCCATGAGCTTGGCCCTCAGCTCATAGACCTCATCATCTTTTGCTTTGCTCCTGCATCCCCATCCCGACAAAAGTACTCCTATCGCCAGAAACGCAAGAGCTGAACGCATTTTCTTCACAGTCCCCTCCTCCATCTGCTTTGTTCCATAGGGCTTTACCGATTCCAAGAGCATTGTCAAATACGCTATCTAGTGGAAAAACACGGAAACGGCCAGACTCAACGCACCCGCTCCAGAGCGCTGCGGATGGAACGGCCGAGAAAGAGCGAATCCATCCCCATAACGATCAAAGTGAATCCCTGTTCGATGTAAGGCAAAATAGAGTCGACATCGATACCGAAAATGCCGACAGGAAGCCCGACATCACAACAGACCTGTCGCACCTTATCGATTTGGACTTGTACTTCTGTGGATTTCACCTGTCCCAGCAGGCCCATGCTTCCGGACAGATCATACGGACCGATGAAAACGGCTGAAATACCCGGGACTCTCACGATGTCTTCAATTCGTCGAATCCCTTCGATGTGCTCCACTTGAGGAATTACAAGGATCCTGGAATTGGCACCGGCTACATATTCTTTGAAACGCAGCCCGTATTTGTGGGCCCGGGAAATGCCCACACTTCTTTTTCCTTCTGGAGGATAGAGACAGTGTTGGACAATCCATGAAGCTTCTTCAGGAGTGTTGACGTGGGGCACAACTATACCGGCTATTCCGGTATCGAGCACTTTTTTGATCAACGCCTCATCCTTCGAAGGAACACGTACAATGCAGGCACAATCAGCATGAACGGCCTGGAGCACGGACTGAACATCCTTCACATCCAGAGTGGTGTGCTCCAAATCGATTAAAATCCAGTCAAAACCCGCACCAGCACATATTTCTGCTATCTCAGGACAGGGCAGGGTCATAAACGTGCCGATACACAACTCACCCTGTTTGAGTCTTCTTTGAAAATCCGAATTCATGTTGTCCTCCTGAGCCAATAAAAGGGAACTTTTCAGGTCAATTTATATACCACACCGGCAAAAAAGCCAAGCGCAAAAACACCAAAACGGATGGCAAAGTCGTGCTGCTTGGATAAAATAAAAAAACCGCGGGCCGCATTCTCGGCGACATCCCGACAGTCTTAGATAAATCTAAACTAAAATCAGAGGAATCCGTAGTAAGCAAAGAGAGGATATCGAATAAAATCCAATCCTCTTCTGTATATTCTTTGGAGGTGTTCTATGAAAAAGGGAATATCGGTTTTCAGCCTGCTCCTACTCTTAGGCACGGCTGTCCTTATGGCAGGTTCGGCCTATGGTGGGGAAAAAAGGATTGAAGGGATCTGGGAAGGCAACCTTGAAGTGCAGGGAACGACGTTGAAGATCGTGGTCAAAATTTCCAAAGAGACTGACGGCACATTGAAAGCGACTCTAGACAGCCCCGACCAAGGTGCTATGGATGTCCCGCTCGACAATGTGGCTTTCGAAGACAACACATTCCATTTTGAATTGACGGCTGCTCAAGGCACTTACGAAGGCAAGCTTGATGAGTCGGGTGACGTCATCGAAGGAGAGTGGTCACAGGGAGGAACTTCTTTACCTCTGGTTCTCAAACGCGGAGAGAAATAGGACAAAATCTCAGGGGAGAATCGCGAAAACACGAGCCGGCGAGCCGGTGCCGTCTTTTATGAGCATCGGAATCACGAACAGCATGGCTCCCTTCGAGGGAAGCTGGTCACAATTTGCAATATTTTCCAGCGCCAATTTATCTGCTGCAAAAAGAACCTGGTGGACTTCAAAGCGGCTGCACTTGCCGCAATCTATGCTGGGAGTGTCGATAGCCAAACCCGTGATGGTCCTTTTTTCGAGCAAAAAGCGGACCGATTCCACAGAGAAGCCGGGAAAGCTGAGTTCGGGAAGGGCGGCAGCCCCCGATTTATCGGTACCTAAAACTTTCATTTTGTCGGGATAATACCTGGTCCCAATTCCCGTGTACATGATCACCCAGGCTCCATCGGGTATTTTCCCGTGTTCAGCTTCCCATGCCCGGATATCCGCGACAGTCAGCAAATAGTCCCGGTCATCACCGCACTTTTTCGTAACGTCGATTTTGACGGCGGGTCCGATCCATTCCTTTAGCGGAATCCGGTCGATCGTGCGTCCGTTCCGGGCGAAATGGATGGGTGCATCCGCATGGGTTCCCCCATGTTCCGAAGCGCTGTACTCATTGGAAGCATACCACCATCCGCCTTCGGAAATTCCCCAGTTCAGCTTTTTCAGCTCGAAGCCTTTAGCCGTGGGCCAGTAGATGGTGCTCTCATCATAAGGATACGTCATTTCCAGGATTTTGTCTTTTAACTCAACCGAACCGGCGAACAGAGTCGCGACGAGTATGAAAATGGCAAGAACTCCTGATGATTTCGCAAAAGCCTGCATTCCCTTCATCTGAATGCCCTCCTTCTTGCTAGCGTTCTTTAAATATTCTTTCATTCATATCATAACATTCCCTAAGGCACAGTTCAAAAAACTCCTACTGTAGGCCTGTATTTCCATCTCGGTTGCAGAGCTGCGGAACAAAGAAATGAGGGAAGTTATTTGATTAGAGATCATCTTAAAGACGCATAGTTGAACGGAAACCGAATCGCTTACTCGAAAGTGTCAATCTAACCGCTTGAAAGATCTTTTCGCTTACGTGTCTTCTCAATGATTCCCAACAGTCCAGGCAGGATAAGGACAGTCGCGAGAAAACAGGTGCCGACTCCCAGAAAAAGGGCACCGCCTAAGTGACCAAAGCCTCTCCAGATGGAAAAAATGAGAGAGCCGAAAGCCAGCATCGTGGTCAGAGATGTGAGAAATATGGCCTTGCCCGTGCTGGCAAAAACGAGATTTATTTTTCCCTTCCCCTCATGCAGCCAGCGATGGATGATATGCACCCCGTCGTCAATTCCGATCCCCACAATCATCGGAAGACCCATAACGTTCATTACCGTGATTTGCATTCCAACCACGCGCATCAAGCCCACCATCCAGAATATGCCGCAGGCAAGAGGGACCATAGCCATGAGTGCGTAAAGGGGGCTTCGAAAATCCATCCAGAGAAGGAGAAAAACAATGAGTAAAGTTAAAAAAACAGCATTTCGCCCATCCCTGCCTATGATTTCTATCAGAGCCCGGAACACGGGGGGCATGCCCGTAGCTCTGTCACTCACACTTTCCAAATCCGCAACAAACTTGCCGAGAAATCCTGCATCTTGCCAGATATTTCCTGCCGGGAAAACAGTCACGAGGAATTGGTTCCGGCTGCCGTTGCTGTAGCGGTCCAGAACGGAATCCGGCAGTTCGTCGAATCGAATAGGTTCGCTCGAGCTCATCCGCAAAACCGTCTCTTTAAAATAGGGAGCAAAGATCTGTTGCAGAGCAGAGAGTTTCTCCGCAACAGATGGACCAGAATCCTCCAACAAAAGGAGCAAATCAGCGAGAATGTTCTTCGAATCGGGATTGTCGGGAAGTCCCACAATCTCTTTGCACTTATCGTCAATCTTGTCTTGTCCACCGAGATAGGCTATATCCTGAAGTTCCATCACATTCATCTCGAGCCGATTGATTTCTTTTATCAGAGCCGGGATTTCCGCTGATTTCATAGATTCTTTGATAGATACCGAGAGCATCCGGTCCCGAACTTCCAAAATGTGAGGTTCTCTCTTCATCTGCTGTTCCGGAGAAGGTAGGTAGCTGGAAATATCTTCGGTTAGGGCGACAGAACCCAGCTCCCGATACTCTTCTGAAAGGAGGCGTGACTGATCCACATCATCGGCGATGATCAGAGCATAGTCCATGCTCAGGTCGAACTTATCCAGGACCGTATCCTGAAGCACGATGGACGTAAGACCCTTGGGCTCGATATTCATGTAGTTGTGATCGAATGTTATCTGCAGGGCGAACCAGATCAGGATCAGAGTCCCGATCAAAGAAATCAGGATTGATATTGTGGGACGCCGGCTCAGCCATAAACTGGACTTTCCCAGAAAGCGGAAAGAGAGGTCACTTGGAAGGAACCCTCCCCGGCTTGTTTCTTGGCCTCTCTTTCGATCCAGGCGTCTTTCTCTGAGCACCATGAGGGCCGGCAGGAAAGCCATGGTTGCCAGAAGTATGGAGAGGAGTCCGGTTCCGGTTACAAGACCCATTTCTTTCATGCCCTGCGAATGACTGATAACCAATGTCAGAAAAGCGCAGGCCGTGGTCAGTGCGCCTGTAATAATTCCTTTGCCGCTCTTCAGAAAAGTCTTTTTCATTGCCTCTTCTATGGAATCGCCCATGGCACGCCACTCGGTGAATCCGGAAATCAGATGGATAGAAAAATCTATGCCCAGCCCCAGGAGGATCACGGCCATCATCATGGTCATGATGTTGAGCTGGCCGACGAAGATCGCTGCTGTACCCACAGCCCAAACCAATCCGATAAGGAGATTGACCGTAGCAAAAACAGGGGCCACCCACATCCTGAAGGATACCACCAAAAGCAGCAGGATCGCGGCGACGGCAATCAAAGTGGTATAGCCCAAACTCTGTTCGGAATAGACCATTTCATCCCGACCGAGGGCAATCATGCCGGTCAAGCCGGCTTCCACACCGGGGTGACTCTTAAGCAGTTCATCGACGATTTCCTGGGCTGCATCGGTTCCCTCTACAAGAAGGTCCGTGTCCAGCATGGTGAAATTTGGAATGACATTCAAGATCAGAGCCTTTTTATCATAAGACAGAAGGTACGGTTCTCCGAACAAGATCTTATCCGCCACGGCCAGTACATCGGACTTGGAAAGAGAAACAGTCTGGATCGTGTTTTTAAGCAGGAGCACCAGGCTTTGAATTCCATCTAAAAACATCACAGCCCCGTCTTCTTTCTCTCGTGTGGAGATGGATTCCTCACGGCCCACATACTCCTTTTCCATGGAATTGTTCAAATGAGTGATGAGATCAAGGAAATTGGGATCCAGGAAAACATCCTTTATATTCCGTAAATCTTCCTCCTTCACGAGCATGAGACCATGATTCTTCATGAACTCGATTTCGGTTTTGTAGTCGACCCGAAGGAACAGATTTCTTTCCGGCCGGGGATGGTGCGCTTGCCCACGATCAGAGACGGTCGCTTCCAGGATGCGCGGTGCAAGCGCATCCGCAAATCTCTTGATGCGGATCTCTTCACCCTGTACAACGACTACAAGACTTGTGGCAGAGACAAATTCGTCGATGATTTTATTGAACTGCAGTGTCCTCTTATCCCCTGAAGGAAGCAGGTCGGCCCAGCGCATAGTGACTTTAAGTTGAGCGGCGAAAAAGGCAAAAACAAACGTAAAAAAAAGCACGATACCGAGCATCCGCCAGGGGTAGGCAGCATGCCAATGAGCGAGTTTTCGAAGAAATGTGTCTCTCATTGAATTCTCTCCAGCTGCATCTTAGAAATAGACCCGGATTCGAATCAATCCTCCGTTTCCCAATGATTTCGCATAAGCGGTCCCTTCTTTTCCCATATTGATATTCAGGTAAGCGTACACCTCGACGTTATCCCCAAGACAGTAAAACAGCGTTGGGACAAAAGCGAAGCTGCCGTCGGACAGGCTGACGAGGTTTGTCAAACCAAGATTCAACAGATCCGTTGCAGGGTGCTGGATATGAGCATAAACCTGATCACGAGAGACCGCCTTTTGCTCCGAAGCAAAAAATCTCATCCAGTCATTGACGCCGTAATCCTTGTAATCCGTCTTTCCCAGCGTGTTGCGATAGTATTCCACCATTATGTAAGTTTGAAAATCAAAGGTGTAATCGAAACCCGCCACGAGCTCGTAAAAATTATCGGAATATTCCATCCAGTTGTAGGCAAATTCCGCCCAGGTTCCGATGCTGAACAATTCACCCGTCGCATTCGCTCCCAAAAGCCGGCGTCTTTCCTGCATTTTTCCGAAGCTCATTCGGTCTCCATCGAAATGCATAAAGTCGTGATAAAGCCAGTTCTTTTCAACAGCAATAAGACAGTAATCGAAGTGGGATATCCGGCCTTTAAGCTGTACCAACTTTCCCGACTTCGTCCAAGTGTCCTCCGGAGAATACAGTGCGGTGAGAGTAAAAGAAGCCCCAAAGGGGACGTCCATACGGACGGCATTGTGACCGGGCTGTTCGTAAGTGGGGTCCAGCGGATCCTTAATGTTGAACACGTCCGTCGGATTCCAAACATATCCCGTCCCCAACGAAATCTGCTGTTTGCCCAGAGTGAGGTCAAACGGCTTGAAGCGAATCTTCATGTAGGCATTGTCCAAAAAGTTTTCATTCGAAAAAGAAACGATGTAGAAGGCCCGAAAATCTTCGGGAATGAGGAAAGAGATCTCCTCTGAGAGAAAATCCAAAACATTCCAGGATTTTTTGCCATGGTACGTTATATAGTCAAAATTTGCGACAAAATCGATACTGTCTGAAACTCCGACTTTCAGATCCAAACGGAGTTTATTGGTAAAAAGTTGACAATACAGGCTCTTCACCGAAGAGCCCATATACTGAGCCTCGTAATAGCCGAAGATATCGAGCTTTTCTCGAGCGATGAGCGGCGTCATGCACAGAAAACACAATAAAAGAATACGGAGACTTTTTTTCATCTTCGGCTCATCTTTTCAGTGCCCTTTCGGTGAAAAGATCGTCATCCAATCCCAGATTGAATTTCACATCCAGAAGCTCCATTTCGGTCTGGGTATTGTCGTTGGCATTGTGCATGACGGCCTTCATAGCCGTAGGGATGCCGTCCAGAACGCGGATATCGCTCTGAACAAGCCGTTTTTGCAACCGGGAAGGATCTTTTTCATCATAATAATCGATGGCAACGGGGAGAAAATTTTCTTTGATCACCCAGATTATCAGCCGTGAATAAGAAATATCGCTTCCTTCTTTTCGAGCAAGCTCCAATTTGTAGCAGTCATAGCCTGCCTTTTTTTCATCTTCGAGCCTTCGCGCATCATAGTCTTCAACAAAGGCTTCCCCACTTCCCATGTCTTCGTAAGAAAAATCACTGCCTTGCATTTTCTGCTTTTTTGCGTGAGTGGCCAGCTTTCGAACCCGCTGCGTACGGGGAAAAAACATCCAGATGTCATCGGCATGATTGAGCATCAGCACGGCTTGATCTTTGACCCGGCCGGGCTCAAGATAGCGAACGAAATTTTTCTCTCCTTTGTTCTTGCTCCATGATTCCATGAGAAAAGTCCTTTTATCTCCGGAACTGGTGACGATCGTCATTTTCGACCTGGAATAACTCGAATCCAGGTTTATGGTTTCATTGACCCTTTGGATAATGGCGGGTCCGGTCAACTCTTGGCCGAATGAAAGTCCTAACAAAAGAGAGATAACGAATAGGCCGCACAGACTCTTTTTCATAGGATATCCTCCTCGAAACTCAGGTCGATCTCTTTGATTGACCGCTCGGTCGTTTTTTTCATGAAAAGTGAAATATTCATCATGAGTCTCTTTTTAGCCCCTCAACAATGATTCCTCCCAATGTTCGGACGGCTTCTCTCATATCGAAAACATTCCTGTCCATGATCCACTGGAGCAGAAGCCCATCAAGAGCACCGATGATCGCCGAAGCGACCACATTCGTGTTGACAGGCTTGATGCTTTTGTCCGCGATGCATTCTTTAAGCAGATCATCGATGCTTCTGCGGAACTCGTAGTAATAATCCATCAGTTCAACAGTCGCAAATTTATCTTTGGTGCGAATGCCCTCCGCCCAAAAATCGAGAACGATATCCAGATAGTCGACATACTCGCCATCCAATATGTCCGCCCAAGCAATGAACACAGCGGATAATTTGTCCAGAGGTGTATGAAAGCGCGAAAGGCGCTCGGAAAGGATCGCCTCGACCTTGTTCATAAAAAAAAGGAAGGAAGAAGAAAAGACCTCATCTTTACTCCGGAAATATTCATATAAGGTTCCTTTTCCAATATTGGCGGCCTCGGCAATATCGGAAATTTTGGTTCTTATCATCCCTTTTTTTGCAAAGACTCTGATAGCCGCTTCAAGAATCTTAGATCTTTTCTCTTCTTTGTCGACTATTTTCGGCATTCGAAATCCTATTTATGACTGACCGTTCGGTCAATATAAATATAAACCTCAAATCACCCCATGTCAACTTACCTGAATGATTCACAAAAGATGGCGACACTTCCTTTCTCAAGAGCTTCTATTCCTATTGTCGCCATTTTTTCAACCGAAGCAGAATATCAACATTCCTCTACTTATTTGACCATTCAATCATTCTTAAAATCCGGTTCTTCCATTCATTCGGTTCAACCACAGCGAAATATATTTTATATCAATGCTCTCAATGTCCGATTTGCGCTTTGGAGAAGCTTTCTTTATGCTCAAGGTTGGCTTCGATCTCGCGGCGTGTTCTCCATGCTGTACGAAAATTGCGTTTCAAAAACAACTCCAGTTGATCTCCCCTGTGGTTCGAACCTGGCTGTGAGGCATTTCCATAGGTCATCAACACTTTAGCGCTCACCGTATCCCCGAATTCGATTAGGGCTACGTATCCTTCTCCATGCACGGGCTTGAAGGCATGGTCTGAGTCCGAAACAAAAGTCAAGACACTGAATACACCCAATCCCCCGTATCCCCCATTAGCAGGAAGGTCGACACCAGCGTACCTCAATCGGGATACCTGTCCCCACGGCACATCCAAGGCCCCATAGATTCCCTCGATATTTCTTGCGGCTTTCTCCAGAGCCTTGACCGCAATCTTCGGATCGGCCAAACCATCGGGGGTATGAAGCGGGTCGTCTGGACTCCAAGGCACGGCAAACACGTTATTCTCCATCTCCTGGACCCACATGTTGAAAAGAACGGCGCCCCGGCTCCCGGCATCGACCTTTCTGTCCCAGGTCTCCAAGACGTCAGCTGCCCCCTGAACAGCTATGCCCCCTAAACGGCGGACAGCCGGAATCAAATCATCCAGGATACGCTCGGCCATTTCCACCCGGGTGGACATTTTGTAGTCTGTAAACTCTTCAAAAGTTATCTGTTCGTCTGCCATAAGTATCTTTGCCGAGCTCTGAGCCCTCAAATGCATGCCTTGTGGAGCTAGGTACCGAGGATAACCATTCGGGTCGAGCATTTGGGGAAAAGTGCAGTACCAGGGAGGATCATTCGCATTCTGAAGCCAGCCGCTCGGTGGATCGATCACTTTGGGAAGTTCTTGATAAGGTAGCGTCTCCGTCCACAAGCCTGCGGAGGAATCTCCAGGGACGATACCGCTCCAGTACTCCCAGTCCCCGGCCGACCTTTTGGGCGTACGGCCGCCGAAAAGGTACATGATGTGGCCTTCTCTATCCGCATACAAAAAATTGAGGAGAGGCACTTGAAGACGTGACACCGCCTTCTCGAACTGACTCAAATTCTTGGCCTTTTTAATCTGCCAGAGCTGTTCGATCATATACGGCTGATCTAATCCTGCGATTCGTATGGCGATGGCTTTGTCCCCTTTTTGGGAGATCACCGGACCGTGTAAAGAGCTCCGAATTTCTAAGGACTCTTCGGTGAGTGTGCCGTCTTCCTCTCTGACCTTGATCATAGCGGTCTTTTTAGCAAAATCCTGAATATCCCCATCCCATGAGTACCCTTCCCCGACAAGACTAAGTTCGAACAAATCCGCGCCGTCTATAGTGTTCACGGTGTTGGTCCAGCCGATATCATCGTTGAATCCCATGATCTGGAAGGGCATTCCCAAAATGTTGGCACCATAGGCATTGAGCTCCGGACTCACAAGGTGCGACTCAAACCACATGAGGTATCCCCCCCAACTCAAATGAGGGTTGGAAAGAAGCAACGCATGCCCGCTTGCTGACCGCGACGGGCCGATAGCCCAGGCATTCGAGCCGGCATCCAGCCGCTGTTCCGCTATTGCGAAATTTCTGCCGCCGAGAAAGATCAGATGCCAAATGTACTGGAGATGTGCCATGATGTCATATTTGTCGATGGGGAGTACACACTCGACATTCCTCGAAATATTCCCGGGATGGGTATTTGCATAATCGTTCATCCCTTTAACGAAGGAAGCGATGTTATCCTGGAACTCTGGAGACTGGGCATCAAACCACTCCTGTGAACGTTCCGGAATTCCCAGCAAATGAACCAGCTTATCCGTAGGCAGAGAGTTCCTCCCCCAGTATTCTGCAGCCCTGCCTCTCGCCTCTCCGAAAGCCTTCAAAATTGCGTCGGCATGACTGTGCATTTGAGCCCAGCCATAAGCATAAAAAAGCTCTGAAGTATTCCTCCCGAAAATGTGGGGAACGCCCCAAATATCCCAGAGAATTTCCGTCGGGTTTTGGATATCACAAGATCCGAAAAAAATGATGATCAACAATACGGTTATTCCTGCCTTCGAGCCTTTACGCTCCATTTCGCTACTCCCTCGTTTCAGATTAACTGCCATACCGAAATTCCGCCGACCTCATCGATGAGGAGGATCCCAGTTTCCTGGTCTGATATTATTGGCATACAAATAGGGAAACAAGTGCAACAAAATCACTTCCGAAATTTTTGGATGAACTCTTCGACTTCGGGCACGCCTCCCTGGTAAACAAGATAGGCATTATAAGGTTCCCGCTCCGTGATTTCGTCGTTGACGGGCTTCAACATAATGTCTTTCACTTTATCTGGATCATCGCTCTGCCCTAAAGCCCACCCTAGTTTGATGTAGGCAACCTCGGGCAACATATTACCAGCGGGGATGATTCCTTTGGCCATAAGATCACGACCCGTATCATACACGTACATATTCACATATCCCCAGATTGTTTGAACTGTCATGTAAACGGCAATATTTTTCCTGATTGCCCTTTCCAGCGAAGGGTAGAGCGGCTTGTTCACATGACCAAGTCCTGTCCCGGCGATGACAATCCCCTTGTATCCGTTGTCTATCAGAGAATCGATGATGTCCGGACTCATATTGGGATAGTAATAGACCAGTGCGACTTTTCCCTCGAAATAAGGGTAGATCCGGACGCTCCTGCCTTTTCTTCTTTGGTTCCATTTAGTTTTCAGATGCTCAACACTATTCCTGGTCACCTTGGCTAACGGAATATCCCCTATCGTGCGAAAAGTGGACCTGTAAGAGGAATGCATTTTCCTCACTCTGGTACCTCGGTGCAAGAAGCCATACTCATCGGATGTCGCACCGAACATACAGACAACGACTTCTGCGATATCAGAGTGAGCGGCAGCATAGGCAGCGTGCATCAGGTTGAGCGCGGCATCAGAGCTTGGTCGATCTGACGAGCGCTGGGAGCCGACGAGGACGACAGGAACCGGCAAGTCTTGGACCATAAACGTCAAGGCCGCCGCCGTATGATGAAGGGTATCGGTTCCGTGACCTATGATGATGCCCTCGATGCCGTTTTTGATTTCCTCCCGGATAGCTTTCGCCAGTGATATATATTGCGCTGGCCCCATATTTTCGCTGAATACGGCAAAAAGCTTTTCCGTTTTGATGTTACAAATTTCAGCCAACTCGGGAACAGCCCCGTATAACTCGCCTGGAGTAAAGGCAGGAACTACGGCGCCTGTCCTGTAGTCCAAACGCGATGCGATCGTCCCCCCGGTTCCGAAGAGTTTTACGTTTGGTTTGTCATCGGAATATGGGAATTCTTTTTCCGGTATCTGATATTTAGCCTTATTGTAACCCAAAACTTCGATATTTCGGATCGTATCAATGTTGATCCCGATGTTGTAGCCGGATTTTATCTTGATGACAAGGTGTCTGTCGTCATCATTCTCTGCCCGGGGGAGGATGGTTCCTTCAAAGATCCCTCGGGTGGTATCGATAAGGATCTTGTCCCAAATCCGGACGTTATAATCCTGCAGAACCGCGAGGGCTCGCTCTTTATATCCTTGAAAAATGTCCTCTGTCATTACATCAATCGCATTTCCATTTCAAAACATCAGGACTTCCTGATTTTCTTCGCACTAGCCGAATTCCCGTCCTTCAATACGTTTCCTTAACTCCGCTAAAGAGATATTTCCCAGTGCCGACTTTCGAAGTTCACCCATGATCCAGTTTACCTGTGCGTCTTTATTCTCTGAGATACGGATTCCCTTAAATTTATTCTTCAAAAAAGGGATTTGCTCCAGTATTGTTCTTTGCGGTACTTTTTTAAAACCGATCGTTGTTAGAACCGAATTAAAATCCATCTTAGGATACCGGTAGATAACCAATATCATATTTTTTGCTATATCGAGTTCGATGTCATTCTCTACAAGAAGCTTGAGAAGAGAATAAATCTGCTCAAAAGCAAAATCAGGAGACCGGTCGATTCGACCTTCATACCGCTTCACGGTATGTCCCAGAAGAGTTCCGATAAATTTGGGATTTACATCAAGTTCAGCAATCACTCTTTCCATAGTCGGCACTAGATTGTTACTCAAAATATACGTGTAAGTATCGCTGGGAACGTTCCATTCCCTCAATTGAGCAAATCGAGAATTCACATCAACAGGAAGTTTTTTCCTTATGTTTTCGATGTGATCATCGTCTAAAGAAATTGGAGCGGCATCCGTATCAGGATACATGCGATCAGGCCCAGGGAGCACTCTCTCGAATATCGTAGTGCCGTCTTCGAAAGATTTCCTGCTTTCCCTGGGCACGCCATCTAAGGCAAGCCGGCAGCGTTCCTCTATGGTTTCCAATGCAGTCGGGATATCCTCTGACGGCCCCCAAATAACGAGTTGGGCATCTCCTTCGCCGCAACCGAGCGGATTGCCGATTTTATCTGGAAATTCGGTTGAAAAAGTCTGAGCGAATTGTTCGGAATGGATGAGATGAGGCTTTTCAATACAGGCGATGACTTTGATCCTGTCGCTGATCTCATCCGCGAACATCTTCCCCGGCTGGGTGAAATGAGACAGGATGCCTTTGAAATCAGGCAAGTTGACGGCAACAATTTTATCCCCCTTTTTCCTTGCTGAACACAAGGGCTCACAAGCCGTATTCAAATCGTTCCAGTCCAAATATGCATATTTGATCTTCCATTGCAGGCTTTGTTTTACCCTTCGGTTCAGAATATCCCTGATCCTGAGGAGTGCCCATTGTCGGAAAACTTCATTATGTGTCAACTCGGGAATCCATTTGATATGCGAGACGCCCTTTATTTCGACTCGGGTACCTCCTTTACAGCTGCAATTGACATCCTGTCTCCCCGAGCCGATTCCCTTGAATACTTTCCCAGTGCTCCTATTCAAGAACCGTATGTACTCAGCCCCCTCACCCACCTCCTGAGGATTGACAAAATCCGGATATGTAACCGTCTCGATCAGGGGTATACCAACTCGGTCAGTCTGATAGGTCCTTACATGACCGATATCCGACACTTCCCTGCAGGAGTCCTCTTCAAGACTCAACTGTATCAATCGTATTTTTTTGTTCGCCAAGGGAATCTCCCCTTCGACTCCCAGAATAGCAGTCCGCTGGAATCCGGTGGGGATACTCCCGTCAAGATACTGTTTGCGGATGACATGCACCTCTCCCACAATATTCAGCTTACAAAGGAGAGAAATTTCCAATGCAATATCTAACGCTTCTCTATTGATGGCAAAGGGAGGGGTATCGTCGATATCGTAAGTGCAAGCAGTCTCGTTCTTTATCCTGTAGGCAATGATTTTTCTTGTTTTAAATTCCATCAGGGCAGTCCCATCGTATTCGCCGAGTTCGCTGAGAGTGGGCCTCATATGGCGAATGATTTCTGCGTCATAGTCGTCAAAATCATTGTAGATTTTGACAGGGCATTTGCAAAACAGCTTGGTCTTAGTTCTGAGTTGTTGATGGACTTCTAGACCTACCTTAAAACCTAAGCGATCATAATCCTCCTGGGTCGCGTTTTTCCGACTGATATATCCAACCGCTTTCCTGCTCAATTTATAATTCAAGGCAGGATCAAAATCGACTGCCGCTTTTTTACCGGATTCTTTGTCCAAAAGACACCAAGCATGCTTGAATAAGAAAGAGGATTATTTATATATCTAACGGACTGGTTTGTCAAAGCACCGTAAAAAGCAGTATGTATTCCCGTTTCCGAAATAGAGCTATGGGGATAGGGAAGAAATGTGTGGCATTGCCAGCATGAGTGGCATAGTCCAGGATTGAAAGCTAGGGTGAGCCAAATCTGTTTGATTCGCATGGGGAGGGTAGAGGGGTTTTCGAGGAAAATGAACTGTGACGAACTCACACTCTTGCCTCGATTTGAGATCATCACGGATACGGAAATGCATTCTTGAAGCATCCCACGCAAACTCATCATGCCTTTTCCTTCTCCTGTCTGGTCTTTCAGGAAATCGAAAGGCTCACCAAGAACCTGGAAAAGTTGACGCATTTTTCCCGGTTGATGTAGACTAGGGATTATTAATCCCGGCCAAAAGGAGAATTGCCGTGAAGAGAAGTCATTTATTGAGGGGAATCTGTTTTTTCCTCCTTATGATGTCCCCTGTCAGTCAATTCAGCCAAACAGGGAAATTGCCCAAAACACCTCTGCCCCAAAACATCCTCAACATGTTATCCAATGAACTCTCCGGTCAGATCGCCTACAACAATGAGGTCATCCTGGCCGGCGCCCCATGGCTGCGAAAGCAGGAAGAGTTCTCGGACACATTCCATGAGTCCCGGAAAATATATGACATGGTAAAAAATTATGGTATCGATACGGTCCGGCTGGACCGGTTTCCGAGCGATAAAAAAATTTCGTATGCTTTCGAAGCGGAGCTCTGGACGGTCAGACCTCAAAAAATGCTCATTGCCAGGCTCGATGCAGATGCTGCAATGATTGCTGAAGGATCCTCTTCCGTCAACATGAGCAGCGATCTCATCTACCTGCCACCTTTGACGGCAAAAGAAATCAAGGATTGGACAAAAGCCGGCATACAAGAAAAATATGACGGAAAAATCGCCCTGATGTGGTCTCACCCGAAAGGAGAATACGCCGAAGCCCTGAACGCCGCGGGCCTGGCGGGCGTGATATCCTTTCAAGCACAGGACCGCTATTTCGACCCCGATCAAGTCGTCTACACCAGGGGGTCTTATGAGGACAAGGAAAACCTCAAATTCGGATTGACAATTTCCTGGAGACAATGGACGGAACTTCTCGAAGATTTGGAGAAAGGGAGAAAAATCGCAGTGCAGTGCAGGATCAGAATGGAAGAGTCTCCGTACAAATTCGAGAATGTTTTTTGTTGGATACCTGGAACAGAGCCGGATAAAAAGGGCGTTATCTTCACGGCCCACCTTTTCGAAGGATACACGAAGCGAGGGGCCAACGACGATATGAGCGGCTGTGTCGTTCAGTTGGAGATCTTGAGGGCATTGACAAAGCTGGTAGCAGGCGGTGAACTTCCCAGGCCCCGAAGAACCATTTATTTTCTCTGGCCGGATGAGATATGGGGCACATACGAGCACTTTCGCCGACATCCCGGATTCATAGAAAAATTAAGTTCCAACATCAACATGGATATGGTGGGAGAGGGGATGAGGAAGCACAACGCTATCCTTGACTGGACGGAGTGCCCCAATCACCTCCCTTGCTATCTGGACGGGCTCGGTGACGCTTTTATGAACTATATCTGGCGGACGAACGACATCGTCTACCTCCCCGACTCCCAATTCAACGCCAGGGGACAAATCTTTCCGCTTCCTCTCTGGGAAAAAAACGGCTCACGGGATGCCTTCCGTTATTTCACCCATGTGGCTACGGGCGGGAGCGATCACATCTGCTTTAACAATCCTGTAGTTTCCGTACCGGGTATCGAAATGAACGTCTGGCCGGACCAATGGTACCATGCCGATACGGATACAGTCGACAAATCCGATCCGACACAATTAAAAAGGGCTGCATTTCTTGGAGCAGCCTGCGTATGGGTTGCAGCCAACTGCACCGATGAAACTTTAGTTCCGCTTCTCGATGCCGTGAATGCATTCGGTTATAGCAGAGTCGGCAAGAGGGAGCTGCCGAAAGCGCTGAATCTCCTCGATACGGCTAAAGCGGAAAACCTAAGTGAAAAAGCGATCGCGGCTTCGAATCTGCTCCGTTTCGCCGTCGCGCGGGAGGCAGGAGCGTTCGCATCCGTAAAGGACATCTGCACCGACTCGGACAAGGCGGCCAGGCTGATCCAAAACAGGATCCAACAATGGGACTTCTATGGCAACGGCTTGGAAGATCAGGTTTGGAAATATGCCGCCTTGAGAGCCTCGGAACTTGCAGCGCCGGCACCTGCAAAACCCGAACCTACAGAAGAAGAGAAGAAATGCTCATTTGTTTTCCCATCCATCCACAAGGACGTCAAGGGCAAAGAGTTCTATCTCGAAAGGACCGACCGTTTCATCAAATTCATGAAAGAGCAACCCGATACGCTGAAAAAATTAAAAGTCAACCGCACACAACAGAGGTCCATCCAGAATTTTATCAACGGCCGCAGGTCTATAACGGAGATCCGAAACTCCGTAATGGCGGACACGATGTCGGATTTACCGCTAAAAAACCTGCTCGGATACCTGGAATTCCTCAAAAAAATAGGCTGGATCGAGTATTAAGCCCTGAGTAATCCTCTTCCGGAAGAATTCAGATCTATTTCCGGTGCTTCTCTTACAATATCAGAACAAATTTCCCTCACCCTTTGAGGTGAGATCTGTACAGAAAATCTCATCTTCAAAATAGCCCAAAAAGGTCATTGCCTCTAAATTGCTAATGAACCTACAATAAGTGAGGAATTATAAGGGAAGTCCTCATTTTATTTTGGAGAAGACATCCCGAAATTGGGAGGATGGTAGGAAATCTTCGACACGTGAACCTTTCCTAACCCTGTATTGAGGAAAATGATGCACATCGGCAGTACCGACATCGATCATGGGATCGGGCGGACACGTCCGCAGTGCCGGGCGAATAACCTGCAACCCAAAAACATAACAGGTTTCACGATCATCGAGCTTCTCCTCATAGTGGCTATTATCGGGACTTTTCTACTCTTGGCACTTCCTGCGTTTTCAAACTTGATCAACAAAGCAAGAATCACTCGGGCTGTCAGCGACATCGCCAAAATCAGTCAGGAGCTCACGGACCATCTGACCGACTACGGAGTACTCCCGGAAACCTTTAATGAATGCGACACTCCCATACGGATCGACCCCTGGGGAAACCCCTATGAATATCTTGTCATACTCGGGAAAAAAAAGTCTGAAATTCAAGGAAAGTGGCGGAAGGATCGATTTCTCGTCCCGCTGAATTACGACTTCGACCTTTACAGCGTGGGAAGAGACGGAGACAGCAAAGCCCCGTTAACAGCCAAAATGAGCTATGATGACGTCATCCGGGCCAATAACGGAAATTACATAGGTCTGGCCAGCAAGTACTGATAGAATAGCGAATCATGAAGATTGAAGCCGTCTTTCTCCGGAGCAAAGTCGCCAAGCGAATATTCTTGCTGTTCGTTGCCTGCGCCATAGTTCCTATTACAGCCCTAGCGATCGTGACTTTTCTGAACATAAGTCATCAGCTCAGGAAACAAGGAGAGAGCGAACTGCTGCAACTCAGCAAATCCACGGGCATGGCCATTTTTGAGCGTTTGTTGCTTGCTGAGGCAGAGATGCGGATGATCTCGGAAAACCTGGAAAGAGATACATTTTCTTCACCTCCGCTTGCTGTCCTCGATGCCAAAGACGATCCAAGCACCCGCTTCAGAGGATTGGCGGTTCAGATCGAGGGAAAACGGACATTCTTTCCCTATGAGCGAAGTTTCGAAATTCCCGCTCTCGAGTCGGATAAAATTCAGGAAATTTTTCAAGGTGAGACATTGATCTTGACCCAACAGAAGATGGAAAAAAAATCCCATGTTTTCATGGCTTCTCTCTTGAAACTAGAAAACCCGAGTGAAGGAATCCTTATTGTCGAGATCGACCCGACTTATCTGTGGTATTTCGGGTATGAGGACTCCTTGCCGCCTCAAATCGAACTCAGCATTCTGGATAACTCCTTCAATATACTTTATTCTTCCCACCCGGAGGGGGAAAGACTTTCCGATGTGATGATTTCCAGAGCGAAAAACGGTTCTCAAGGCTTATTCGATTGGAAAACCGGTCAGGGAACACACCTCGCCGGCTACCGGTCAATTTTCCTTCAGAGTCGGTTCTACGCACGGGATTGGATAGTCGTCCTCACAAAATCAAAAACTGCGATGCTCGCTCCCCTATCATATTTCAAATTGACTTACCCACCTATCATTCTGATTACTCTATGGATCGTTCTCCTCCTGAGTGTCAACCAGATCCGAAGAAGCCTGGTACCCCTGGAAAAGATCAAAGAAGGCACAAAGCATATTGCGAACAGAAATTTCGAAAGCCGAATCGAAGTCAACAGTCATGACGAGTTCGAAGATGTCGCTCGTTCTTTCAATACAATGGCCTATCAATTGGGAAGACAATTCAATACTCTGACCGCAATGGTGGACATAGATCGGGCCATACTTTCCGCTCTCGATACCGATAAAATCATCACCGCGGTCCTGTCTCGTATGAGTCAGATCTTTCCCTGCAAAAGCGTATGCATCTCTTTGCTGGATCCGATGAACGCATTTTCGCTTACAACGTACGTCGGGAGCACCAACCCCCACTTTATAATCCATCAGGAATCCGGTTCTATCACTAGCGAAGAGATCCAACAGCTCACGAACAATCCGGAAACAATGGTCTTCTTGCCCGGCGAGAAGCTTCCGCAATATCTAATACCTATGAAGAACGAGGCGCTTGAATCGTTTGTTGCGCTTCCTTTGTTCATTCAAAACAATCTGCACGGCATCATCAGCCTCGGATTTAAAGAAGAACCCGCTCTCAATCGAGAAGATGCCCACCAGGCACGGCAGTTGGCCGACCAGGTTGCGGTCGCTTTATCCAATGCAAAACTGATCGATGAACTGAATCAGCTCAGTTGGGGAACATTGACGGCTTTAGCGAGAGCCATCGATGCCAAATCTCCGTGGACAGCCGGCCATTCAGAGAATGTCACCAAAATCGCCATGAAGATCGGAAAAGCTTTAGGATATTCACCGTATGAATTGGAGGTCCTCCACCGAGGTGGACTTCTCCATGACATCGGAAAAATCGGCGTAGCTCCCGAAATCCTAGACAAGCCCACAAAACTCAATGAACAAGAGGCGGATTCCATGCGCAAACACGTTCTTTTGGGAGCAAAGATACTTGAGCCCATCTCTGCATACAAGGAAATCATATCCATCATCCGGGAACATCATGAAAACTATGACGGCTCCGGATATCCCTTCGGCCTGGCTGGCGAAGAAATCTGCCAGGCTGCCCGCGTCATCGCCGTCGCTGATCGATTCGAAGCCATGACTTCGAATCGCCCCTACAGAAAATCCTTGGATCAACAAAGTGCAGCCAAGATAATTGAACAAAATGCCGGTAAAGAGTTTGATCCAAGAGTGGTGAAAGCCTTCCTAAGAATACTAAGTGGATATAAAAAGCGGGGATGAGAGGTTGAGAATGAATTTTCGAAACAAAATGTCCAGGAGTCACGAGCTTTGCTTCAAGACTAAAAACCGAACTGAAAACGGTTTGGTTTTAGTTCTTTTTCTGGCGGTCATGTTGACAATGAGTTGCACATGTCTTCAATCTATGCCGGACGATTTGATCGGGATCTGGAAGACAAGGGCTCCGGAGTATTTAACGACCTTTATCCAAATCAAAGAGAAAAGCATCGTAATCGGTCAAAGGGGCGGGACAGAGAAAACATTTCCCATCAAAGGGATCAAGAAAAAAAAAGTGAATAAAGAATGGGCCCGATATACAATTTATTGTTTGGACGATGAGAGGGCGAGATTCGAGGTCCCTATTCTTTTCTCCCCTTATAACAGGGGGATTATCAGGCTCGCCAATAAAAAAGAGATATCTTGGACAAAAACCAGGAATAGAACCAAGGAGGAAGGAGAATAGCATGAAAGCATTTTTGTTTGTTTTGATTCTGGGTGTCGCGGGCTATTTCGGTTACAACCATTTCGTAAAGCCCTTAACCGGTGAAGAACAGGAGGTCCAAGCCGTAGAGAAAAAATTCGACACTGCGGTCGAACAGTATCTGCAGGCCGTCCGGAAAATGGGAGGGATGGGAACGGCTACCGTTGCGGACGTGGATTACGCCGTTCGAAAAGTCAAAAGCACCAGAACTGCACTCACGAACCTCAAGCGTCGACTGAAAGAAGAGGCTGCGATTGAAAGAGCCAATAAACTGGAAGTCCGGATGCGTGAGTTCTACTCTAAAAACGACCTGATCTGGTTTTGAGTCCGGCCCCGGATGACTTCCGTGCCGCCTTCGGGTCAGGAAACGTCATTCAAGGCTCGCATCCTATGACAGTTCTATCTCCGGCATTCGTATCCCATTGATCCGGCATGGAACCCCCTTTCCCCGATAAAATGGCTTCATGATCAAAACCCTTTCAGTACTGATACTGCTGATACTGACTTTACATTCCATCAAAAATTCGATACATACTGAATACGGGAGAGAAAGATGATAAGATTTCGATACATTGCGGTCATCCTCATTTCATTGGCGTCGTTACTGGCTTTTTCGATACAAACAGAAGACACACATTTCAATATGTTGATACAAAAAGCTGAAACCTTCGTGCGCTTATTGACGGGGGAAAAATATAAAGATGCTGTTTCTTTATTCGACCCCACAATGCTCAAGCTCATGCCGGAACCTGTGCTCAAATCGACCTGGGAAGGACTCCTCAAGAGTATCGGAGTACTGGAAGCACAGTCGGGAACAAGAACGGAAAAAATCGGGAAATACAATGCCGTCTATGTGTTGTGCCGATTCACAAAAGAGAAAATCGACATCAAAATCGTCTTTGACGAAGGGCAGAAAATCGCCGGGCTCTTCTTTCTCCCCAGCCAGGAATATAAGCCTCCAACCTATGCCGACCGGAATTCCTTTTCGGAAACCGATGTAACCATAGGTGAAGGCGAGTGGAGCTTGCCCGGGACTCTGACCCGTCCATTGGGAAAGGGGCCGTTTCCAGCTCTCGTCTGCGTCCATGGCTCCGGGCCCAATGATCGCGACGAAAGCATAGGACCCAACAAACCGTTCCAGGATATAGCCTGGGGATTAGCCACACAGGGAATAGCTGTCCTCAGGTATGACAAGAGGACTAAAGTCTATCAGCAGAAAATGGCGGCCATGACGACAAACCTGACAGTTAAAGAAGAAACCCTGGATGACGCGCTCGACGCGGTCGAATTTTTAAGAAAAGCAGACGGCATCGATGTGAAAAGAATTTTCGTTCTGGGACACAGCCTGGGGGGGATGCTCATGCCGCGGCTGGGGATCATGGATCCCGACATAGCCGGCCTCATCGTAATGGCGGGCCCGACACGACATCTCGAGGATTTGTTTCTCGAGCAAATGAAATTTGCGTACTGGCTTGACGGGAGACTGAGCGACGAAGAAAGAGCCGATCTCGGTAAAATCGAAGAAGCCGTGCTCACCATAAAAAAACTGGATGCCTCTCAAGCCGAGCTTACAGGAGAAAGAATTCTCGGAGCGAAGCCCGGATACTGGTTGGACCTGCAGGGTTACAATCCTGCGGAAGCGGCAAAAGAACTTAAGCAGCCGCTCTTCATAATCCAGGGAGGCCGGGATTATCAGGTGAAGAAAAAGGACTTCGAAGGATGGAAGACATCCCTCTCTTCGCGAAGCGATGTGGCATTCAAGTTTTATCCCCTGGCCAACCACCTGTTTATCATGGGGCGGGGAATCAGCACGCCGGCCGAATACCTCAATTCAGGAAATGTCGCTGATGAGGTCATTCTCGATATCGCCGGCTGGATTAAAAATCACTGATCACGCAGAATCTCAAAAGCTCGGCTGCAATCAGAAATTTCTTTCTTAGCTTATTTTTTATAGACCAGCTCTCCTGCGATAAAGACCTTTTCCACCCAGCTCTTCACATCCAGCGGAGGACCGTTCAGAATGATGATATCTGCGTCCTTCCCCGGCGCAATGCTTCCGATCCTGTCGCTCACACCCAGAATTTCTGCCGGATTGATCGTCACGGCTTTCAACGCCTGTTCCTCTGAGAGCCCGAAGCCAGCGGCAAAAGCGGCTTCGAGAAGAAGCCAGCGGCCGTGATAAGCACTTCCGGCATATCCCAAGCCGTACCCAAAACTGGCCAGCGCAATTTTTACTCCAGCCTTTGTGAGCATAGCCGGCGTTCTTTCATCCCTCAAGACATACATTTCCGGTGTGTAATCGACAGGCTGGCCACTGGAAAATTGATGTGAAATCGGGCTCAGCACTACAGGAATATTCTTTTGAGCCAACAGGTCTTTGACTTTGTAGGCTCCTTCCCCGCCATCGATGACGATGCTGATTCCGAACTCATCGGCAATCCGGATCGCCGTCCGAATGTCATCCGCAAGGTTGGCTTCGATACGCGCAGGCAATTCCTTGCGGAGGAGCAGGGCCATGGCTTCCATTCCCAAGTCAGGAGGAGGAGTTGCTGGGACAGCCTGGGTTTCATCATTTTTCTTGCCTGCGGTTTCCAGTTTCCGGACATACTCCTGCGCACCGACCAGGGTTTTGCGCAGCAGAGAGGCAATGCTCATTCGGGTTG
>JAFGNQ010000232.1 GCA_016926925.1 Candidatus Aminicenantota bacterium | reverse complement strand
CCGGCAAGCCGGCAACAAAATCAGCTTTTTTCTTCTTTTTCTGCCGGCATCTTTTTGGAACCGGATGCGCCAAGACGCTTGATGAGCGACTGGAGAAGGGATGCTATAGGGGAGTCATCTTTGAAATCGTTAGGGGAAAGGGAGACGACCGTTTTGGCGCTCTTGAGATTCTGACTGGCTTCAGCCAATCGTGCCACCTGTGGTGTCAGAAGCACCAGTTCGGGATTGTTTCTGAGCAGTGCGACTTCTTCACGATCCAGTTCCAGGTGCATCCGGCGGCTCTTCAATTCCTCTTCTATACGAACTCTGGCTAAATCGGCTTCTTTAGCCTCTTCGACCTTTCTGAGCTCAAGCCGCCTCAGTTCGAGCTGATGCTCGGATAAAGCAATTTTCTCATCCGCGTCGACCTTAGCCTTGGAGGCGGCAACGCGTGCTTTCTGGCTCAAAACTTCGGTCTGCTCCAGGATACGGTCTGCCTCCTGGCGCCGCATAGCTGCCGCGATTTTTTCATCGACCGGTTCAACGGATTGTACGTATACGGAACGAAGTTCAAGACCCCACTGATGCGTCAAGGTTTTGAGCTCATTCTGCAAATGTTCCGTGAGTTTTTCCGACGAGAGTTCCTCGATCTCATGTTTTTCAGCAAATCCCCGAACCAGGCCGTCGCAAACAGCATCCAGCTCTCCGGTTGCTTTAGCGACGGCAGCCTGTCCCCAACCGGCTACACGTATAAGGTTCGACAAGTGATTCAAAGAAGCGGCTACGGTGACGGACAATCGAATCCGGACTTCGAGCCTCCCTTTGGCTTCCGCCAGGATTTCTGGTTGAATCGTATGATCTGTTGCGGGAACGGCAAGGCTGAAATGGCGCGGATAGACACGCCCTTTTCGCTTTCCGACCTGACCTTTCGACTCATGGAGAACAATCCGATCAGGCGACCGGAATCGGAACTCAAAGAATACTAAAAACAAAACAATCGCCGTAATTCCGATGGCAAACCACATGGAAGCACCCTCCTCAAACGAAAGAATCGAACTTGGGCCGGATTATTCAGGTCAGGCAAAATCCCGTTATCGCAGTCGATACTCTCACGTACAAAAAACCCGGTGTTGCAGCCCAAGATATTCTAGTCCATGAGGAAAAAAATGCAAGCAAAACTAATGTTGAACATCAGTTGAAGTTGTTCAATCCCCGGTCAACTTGACTTAACGATATTTTTTCTTTATATTTTTGATAAGTCGGAATTGTGCAAAAGGAGAGTTATCGCCTCTGAGATAAGTTGCTTTTGGGCCTCAGGCAAACTTTATGAATCAATAGGCAAGGCAAGAAGGATATGATAAAAGGGAACAAAAAGTATTTAAATCTGGTTTTCCTTTTTGTATTCCTTTTTGTTACACTGTTCATCAATTTCTTTCATACTGAAAAGGATCTTTCGCGGACCGATAATTGTCCTGCCTGCAATTTCCTGAATTCATCTTTTGCTACTTCACAGATCAACTTTTTCTGTCTTTTGGAACCCACTCTCTTTGCTTATCTGAAAATTTCTTATTCCTTCAACTATGCAGATATTTTATCCGTCGAGCCCTCTTCCCGATCGCCTCCGCAAACATAATCCCGCCTCGTTCAATCCGATAACATTCATCTTCTGCGTTCAAGATTTTCTGATTTCAGTCATCAAATCTTGAAAACAGATTCAGGGACTATGGAGGCTAAAATGAACAAAACATTTTGTTATATATGCGTCACAATGATTGCGCTGTCCTTCTCACAACACGCGTTCCCACAGAAACAACACCAAAAACGC
The DNA here is from genome assembly GCA_016926925.1 of Candidatus Aminicenantota bacterium. The sequence continues at coordinate 2,177 of JAFGNQ010000232.1, read as the reverse complement.
ACCCGTCACGGGCAGCAAGAGCAGAGCCAGGTGATTCTTAAGGGAAAGATCGAAGATTGGAAGGGAAACCCAGTACAAAAAGCCGTCGTTTTAATCCCGGAGATCGGCAAATCCGTTGAATCGGATAAATCCGGCACATTTGAGATGATTGAAATTCCTCCCGGCCGATACCACATCGAAGTTTATGCTGAAGGATACATGGATTTTTCCTCCGACATTTTCAATCTCATTCGGGACAACCTTGATTACAGCATCATCTTGATCCAACAGATATCAGAGGAAGTGGTTGTCACCGCGACCCGGACAGCAAAGCTATATTCTGAAACTCCGGTCAAGCTCGAAATCATATCCATGAAAGACATTGAACAAAAGGCGGCAACAACTCTAGCAGACACTTTATGCCAAACAACGGGTGTAAGGGTAGAAAATGATTGTCAGAACTGCAATTTCACTCAGGTTCGTATCAACGGGATGCAAGGAAAGTATACTCAAGTGCTTATAGACAGCTCGCCTGTAATAAGCGCCATGACAGGAGTCTATGGTTTGGAGCAAATTCCTGCGGAAATGCTGGATAGGATCGAAATCATCAAAGGTGGAGGCTCTGCTCTTTATGGAGGGAATGCCGTAGCCGGAGTGATCAATGTCATAACCAAGGAACCGCAGGAAAACAGAACTGCATTGAAGCTTCATCAGGAATCGATCTCCGGAAAACCGTTTACCAATTTGGGATTTCGATCCAGCTTGGTCTCCAAGGATTTGAACACAAAAGCATTTCTTTTCGCGAGTTATCAGAAAAGAGAACCGGTGGATCTGAATGACGACAACTTTTCAGAGTTGGGCACAATATCCAATACATCTTTCGGCCTCAACTTTTTCAATTATTTTTCTCCGATTGAAGGGAAGCTCAAGCTGGGTTTCTTCAGAATCTTTGAAGAAAGAAGGGGCGGAGACCTCTTCGATAAACCTCCCCACGAAGCCAACACAGCCGAATGGATAAAAACAGACCAGATCGGATTCAGCTCGGATTGGGATCATTATATTTCGGAGAAATTTTTCTATAACATTTCTTTCTCTATCGTGAACGCCAAAAGAGACACGTACTATGGAAGCCACAAAGATCCCAATGCCTATGGAGTGACAAAAAACCCTTTGCTGATCCTGAGCTCTCAGCTCAATTATCAGGCGGGCAGTCATGTCTTCTCAATCGGCATCCAGCACAAGCGAGACAAAATCAAAGACGAGGCAACCGGCTACAACAGAACGATCGAAGATGTTTACTATGAGAGCGGGTTCTTCGTTCAGGACGACTTTAAAATAAGCGATACGTTCTCTCTATTATCCGGTTTTAGATTGAACAAACATTCCGCCATCGAGAGGATCATTTTTACTCCCCGGCTAAGCATTCTGGTAAATCTGATGAAGGAGCTAAGCTTCAGAACCTCTTTCTCAACCGGATTCAGAGCTCCACAAGTCTTCGATGAGGACCTGCACATCACTCAGGTGGGCGGAGAAGGAATGATGGTGATGAATTCCCCAAATCTCACTGAAGAAAAATCGTACAGCATAAACAGCGGTTTTGATTATGGCAAACAAATTGGGAGGAATCTCATTCAATGGAGCCTTGAGGCCTTTTATAACAAATTGTCCGATACGTTTATCCTGCATGAAGTGGAGCGAATAGAAAATGCCAGAATACTGGAGAGAATAAACGGTGCCGGAGCAAGAGTCTTCGGTATCTCTCTCAATTTCGGTCTGGTTTTGGGCCCAAAACTTTCGCTTGCTTCAGGATGGACTTTGCAGCGAAGCAGACTCGATGAACCGGAGCCGGAGTTCAATTCGAGCGAATTTTTCAAAACCCCTAACTCATACGGTTACTTCAGCTTGAGCTATGAAAATCCGAAAATCGCAAATATTGTCCTCTCCGGCGAGTACACAGGCTCCATGAATGCCCCACACTTTGCCGGATACATTAAGGAAGACAGACTGGAAGTCACTCCCTCTTTTTGGGTGGTCAATATGAAGATCAACAAGCGTATCAACATTTCTGAAGATTATGAGGCCTCCATCTTCGTCGGAGCCTTCAATTTATGGAATTCCTATCAAAAAGATTTGGATAAAGGCGTCGATCGAGACTCAGGTTATGTTTATGGTCCGGCAAAACCCAGGTCCTTTTATAT
>JAFGNQ010000231.1 GCA_016926925.1 Candidatus Aminicenantota bacterium | reverse complement strand
GGAAGTGGACGAATTACGGGATTTCGGATAAAACAAAAAAGAATCTGAGCGAATTATTTGAAAATATGTTCGAAGAAAACTTCGCCGATTCTGAGGAATTTGAAGAAGACAGAAAAAATCTGGAAATTTGCATGAAAGAAAATATCCGGATGCAGAAATGCGGTGAAACAATCCCTTCCAGCTAATCCTCCTATTGTCATATCACGGAAATTCACTTCCTGAGAAATGCACCAAAAAAAGACTTGACAAAAACGGTTTGAAGTAATATGAATATATGTTCATATGAAATATATATCATTAAATAATCAGCCTGGATTGTTCACACGTCGAGATTTCCGTAGCGGCGAGGAAGCAGCCCATAAGGCTGTAGGTAACTACCGTAAGCCGATCCAACCTAGCCCGGGCTGCGACGAAAATGGAAATCTCTGAGTGACGGCATGGACAAATGGAGAGGTGTATAAATGAAAGACAGATGGATTTTCCTCATATTTCTTTTTGCTTTTCTGGGTGCCTATTTCATCCCTTTTCAGCACCCTACTGTCCTGAATGCCATTGGAGAGGCTTTCGCACTCCTTCAAGAATATGCCAGACAGCACGTTCTTCTCTGCCTCGTTCCTGCCTTTTTCATCGCCGGGGCCATTTCGGTTTTTATCAGCAAAGCTTCTGTCATAAAATATTTCGGGGCTCAGGCGAAAAAAATCCTTTCCTACTCCATAGCCTCCGTGTCAGGGACGATTCTGGCAGTTTGTTCCTGTACTGTCCTTCCCCTATTCGCTGGTATCTATACAAGAGGCGCTGGAATCGGTCCGGCTACGACTTTTTTGTATTCGGGACCCGCCATCAACGTTCTGGCCATCATTCTAACCGCAAAAGTCCTTGGCTATAAGCTGGGCCTGGCACGGGCGCTCGGCGCCATCATCTTTTCTGTAGTCATAGGCCTCATCATGCATCTTTTATTCAACAAAGAAGAGGGAAAAAACAGGGAACAATCAGACTTTGTCGAAGGCGGGGAGAAAGAAGTTCGGCCTTTGTGGAAAACAGCACTTTACTTCAGCGTGATGGTAGCCATCCTCGTCATTATAAATTGGGGAAAATCCAGCCCGGAACTTATAATCTGGCACTTTATCTACCAGGCGAAATGGTATGCGGGAGCGGCTTTGCTGGCTGTCCTTTCCTGGATGATCTTCACCTGGTTCAAAAAAACGGAGCTTAAGGAATGGGCTTTTTCTACATGGATTTTCGCCAAGCAGATTTTTCCTCTTCTCTTTGCCGGAGTCCTTGTCGCAGGATTCTTGCTCGGAAGACCCGGCCATGAAGGAATTATGCCCAGTCACTGGGTGGCCGGGCTCGTTGGAGGAAACAGCTTGGGAGCAAACCTGTTTGCATCTCTGGCTGGAGCCTTGATGTATTTTGCCACTCTGACAGAAGTCCCCATCCTCCAGGGTCTCTTGGGAGCTGGAATGGGCCAAGGGCCGGCGCTTGCTCTCCTTCTGGCCGGGCCCGCCCTGTCTCTTCCCAACATGTTGGTCATAAGAAGCATCATCGGAACGAAAAAGACACTTGCCTATATTACTCTTGTGGTCATTATGGCAACGATCACAGGAATGATTTACGGTCATTTCTTTTAAGAATAGAAAAAAGGAGGTCGTGAAATGGAAATCAGGATTTTAGGAGCGGGTTGCCCCCGGTGCGGCGAAGTGGAAAAAAGAACGATCAACGCCTTAGCAGCGCTGAATGTAAGTGCCGATGTCCAAAAAGTCACTGACATAAAGAAAATCTCCGAGTACAAAATTTTTGCCACACCAGGGCTCGTAATCAACGGAAAAGTCAAAGCATCCGGCCGCATCCCCTCTCCTGAAGAAATCAAAAAATGGATCAAAGAAGAGATTTGATAAAAATTCATTTTTAAAAACGTACAAAATTGACAGCAAACTGATAAAGAAAACCTACGAATATGTGCCCGACTATTCCTGTCATTATTGTCATCGGCTGACCATACAATCTTATTTTTAAAGGAGATATAAGATATGAGACGACATAAACCTCTCTTTTTATTCCCAGTGCTCTTTCTGCTTTACCTGAACATAGCCTGCGGCCGGGAAAAAAATGAAGCAATAAGCGAAAATTTGGAACAAAACAGCTCTATTGTCAAGGGAGAAGTGCTGGTGACCCACAATCTCGATCTCGATTTTACGGCGCACCTAGTGACCTTCATCGAACTGGGGGCAGACAAGTGCATTCCCTGCAAGGCCATGCAGCCGATCATGAAGGAAATCGCCGAAGAATATGTGGGGAAAATCCAGGTCGTTTTTTACGATGTCTGGAAAGATCCCCGCCCGGCACGCCATTACCGTATCCAGCTTATTCCAACTCAAGTATTTATTGATTCAAATGGGAAGGAAATCTTCCGGCATGTCGGATTATTTCCAAAGGATGAGATTTTAGACATGCTCAAGGAAAAAGAAATCCTTTAGGTATAAAGAACCGTGGAAAACCTGCTCGGTGACGTTTCTCAGATCATCCAACACAATCCCTGGCTGGCCGTGATTGCTGTTTTCATCGGAGGAATAACGACCGCTTCCAATCCTTGCGTACTGGCCATGATTCCCTTGATGATGAGTGTGGTTGCAGGCTACAAGGTAGCAACCGGTTTGAAGCAATCCCTGATCTTCTCATTATTCTTCATTTCAGGACTCAGCATAACTTTTACTGCATTAGGTCTCATATCGGGGCTGCTGGGCCAGATGTTCGGCGATGTGGGAAGATTCTGGAAGTACATCGTCGCCGCCATCTGCCTGGTGATGGGGGGTCACCTCTTCGGCCTGTTAAAATTGAACTTCCGTACACCTGAGTTCTTGAATCTGAAAAAAGGGGGAAATTTCGGCGCCTTTCTCCTCGGCCTTCTGTTCGGAATTGTATCGACACCCTGCGCTGTTCCCATCCTGGCTGTTCTCCTGGCCTATGTTGGCAGCAAAGGAAACATCATCTACGGAGGATTATTGCTTTTTGTCTATGCCCTCGGCCACTCGCTTCTTATCCTCATTGCCGGCACATCCATGGGCACAGCCAAGTGCTTGATAGAATCAAGAGGTGTAAGGAAAGCGAATCTCATTCTCCAGAAAGCCGCCGGTGTAATCATCATTCTTGTAGGAATTTATTTTTTACTTTAGCTAAAAGGGAAGATTCATATGGCTGAAAAACGATAAATTAATAATCACTCGGATTTATCGGGAGAGAATGAACGGTTAACAGAAAATTGAACCTTACCGATCTAGGAACAACGAGGAGGACAAATGGAAGACAAAGCCTGCATAACAAAACAACCTAAAGGACTGAGTCTATTCGAAAGGTACCTTAGTGTCTGGGTTATCTTGTGTATCGTGATCGGCATCGTGTTGGGCAAACTGGCTCCAAAGGTGGCAACATTCCTGGATGGCCTGGCCATCTACGTGAATGAAGCCCCCGTTGTATCTATTCCGATTGCCGTTTGTCTCTTTTTCATGATGTATCCCATCATGGTCAAGATCGATTTTGCGGAAGTACTTCAGGCCGGGAAAAACTTCAAACCAGTAAGTTTGACTTTGTTTGTCAACTGGGCTATCAAGCCTTTTACCATGTATGCCATTGCCCTAGTATTTTTAGGCGTCCTTTTTAAAACCTTTATAGGCACCGAAGCACTCGATTACATAAAGATGCCTTTAGGTCTCGATCTTCCCGTGGGAGCCCAACACGGAGCCGGAACAGTCGTTCTCATCGAAGGAGTCAAGATGCTTGCTGTTCCATTATGGAGAAGCTATTTAGCAGGGTGTATCCTGCTGGGGATTGCTCCCTGCACGGCAATGGTTCTGGTCTGGGGCTATCTGGCTAAGGGAAATGACGGACACACCCTGGTCATGGTTGCCATAAATTCTTTGACCATGCTGTTCCTGTACGGTCCTCTCGGCGGATTTCTGTTAGGCATCGGTCGTCTTCCCGTCCCCTGGAAAGCCCTTTTGCTCTCCATAGGAATTTATGTAGCTCTACCGCTTGCAGCAGGTTTTATTTCACGAAAGCTGATAATAGCAAAAAAAGGACTGGATTGGTTCAATACAAAATTCCTCCATCTTCTTACACCTATCACCATTACCGCTCTTCTCATTACGCTTGTTCTATTGTTTTCCTTCAAAGGAGAAGTGATTCTCTCTAATCCTCTGACGATACTCTGGATCGCTATTCCGCTTTTTATCCAGACCAATTTGATATTCTGGATTGCCTACGGATTGGCCAGACTGCTCAAGCTTTCTTATCCGGATGCTGCGCCTTCGGCCATGATCGGAGCATCCAATCATTTTGAGGTAGCCATTGCCACAGCTGTTATGCTTTTTGGGCTTTCATCGGGCGCAGCGCTGGCGACAGTCGTCGGCGTCCTCATCGAAGTTCCTGTGATGCTGATGTTGGTTCGGATTTGCCTGCGGACACAAAATTGGTTTAAGCCGAAAGGAGAAGCGAAATGAACCCTCCTTTAAAAAAACGCATTCTTTTTATCTGCACGCACAATTCCGCGCGGTCTCAAATGGCGGAAGGCATGATGAAGGCACTTTACAGCGATCGCTATGAGGCCCACAGTGCAGGAACAGAGCCGTCAAGAGTAAATCCCTTTGCTGTTCGCGTTATGTCGGAGCTGGGGATCGACATTTCCGGACACCGATCAAAAAGTGTTCAAGAATTTCAGGACCAAAAGTTCGATTATGTCATCACGGTTTGCGATCACGCGAAGGAGACCTGTCCCTTTTTCCCCGGAGGGAAGGAAATCCTGCATAAAAGTTTTGAAGACCCTGCGGCAGCAAAAGGAAATGACGAGACGAAACTATCTGTATTCAGGCGGATTAGAGATGAAATAAGAGATTGGGTCGACAAAGAATTCGGGGGCACGATGACAAAAAAGCCTTAACTCCAAGGCTCCCTTTTTCGTATAATAGGGCCCGCTGAAAAAAGCGGATAGCTTATTTATCGCATATCGTTCTCTCAAAAATTCCATCATCTTTATTCTGTTCTTTAT
>JAFGNQ010000230.1 GCA_016926925.1 Candidatus Aminicenantota bacterium | reverse complement strand
GGGGGAGAGGATCCTCCCGCTGACGAATTTGTCCAGACTCATGCCGGAGATAACCTCGATGATGGCTCCCAGGGCCTCGCTTCCGGCATCGGAATACCAGAATTTTTCTTCAGGCTCGAATTTAGGGCCCTGTTCTCCCGTAGCGTTGGCAATGGAGAGGAGATTGTCGTGGCTCCTCAGGTCCTCCTGTGTGAGCAGAATGGACAGCGGCAGCCCGCTGCGATGGGTCAGTAGCTGCTGTATGGTGATAGCTCCGGATTTGCCGTTCCCGAAGCCGGGAATATAGTCAGCGACCTTGTCTGTGAGCTTCAGCACTCCCTCATCGCTGAGGATCTGGGCGGCGGCTCCGGTCAGCATTTTGGTCATGGAGCGCAAGTTGAACCTGGTGTTTTTATCCATCTTGACTCCGTTTTCCCGGTCCTTCCACCCGAAGACCTCATGAAGGACGGTCCGGCGGTTCTTGATCACCACTAATTCCGCGCCGACGATCTCGTCCGCACTCAAGTACCCATCTACAGCCGCTGAAAGCTTTTTCAGGGCTTCGGAAGACATTCCCTGGCTTTCCGGTGCAGCTTCGGGAAATGTCTCAGCAGCTACCGGCCGGAAGACGGCCAGCGCAACCAGAACGGCAAAATACAACCCGGCATATTTTTTCATTCTTGCTCCAATCTCTTACAATTTCCCCAAATTTTCATCCTCTTATGAGCCTGAGTGAGTGTATCATATTCAATACAACATTTTAAACGACAAACAAGATAGGGTATTTGGTGAAACTGCCAAATTATTTGTAACGCCCACTGTAGCCGGTTTACTCCACTATTGCGTTATACAATTCTTCTCTAAAATTTTCTTTATCCATTTGACGTGCTAATTGTAGTGCTTTCTCTTTAAAGGAACTCGTGTTTATCAATTCAAGGATTTTTGGCTCGGCATCTTGTCTAATATAAGTGATTATTGGATGTTGTACAAACCTTCAATTAAAACCATCAAGTGCGTCGGCCACGCAGGGAATGGTTCGAACGGAAAAAGAAAGCTGATGCGGCTTGATTTATATCTAGTATTCCTATAGTATTTTTGATTTAGCCGATGTCAATTTTAAAAAGGTTTTAAGACGTTGAAAAATCAGACTTTTCAATTCAGAATTATTTTTATCTTTATTTCAAAGATAGGAATTTTGTTTTTGGGCTTGCGGCAAATCCCTCACAATTTCCCTCAATTCCCACCCGATAACACGCTGAGACAAGGATATCACACCGAAAACGACGGGATCAATGACTCAAAAAGCACACAAATTCCCCGAAATCTCCAAACCGTCACGTTTTCGTAAGACTCCGCTCTTGAATCGAAAAAAATATCCAAGGAGGCTTTTATAAATATTTCCTACTCTCCTCGGCTGCCATCAGGAGTTCCTGCTGGACATGATGAGGCGGAGGCGGCCGTTCGGCCTCAAATGCCAATTCGAGATGGCGGATTATCCTGTCGATAACCTTATGATCTTCAATGAAAGAGATAATCTTCATCCGGCCGCCACAGGAAGGACAGATCAATGGATCCACCTCGTAGACCTTTCGGATCATCTCGGCCCAGCCTTTTGACGGGACAACCGGCTCCTGCTGTTCGATGATAAGCAAAGGATTGGCTTTCTCTTCAATCTTACGCATCTTACCCCTGTGGGCATTAGAGTAGAGGCCGTAATAACGCACCATGACCTGTCCTTTATCGGGGATGTGGGAAGTGACTCTGGCAATGAACTCCAGATAATCCATCGACTCTTCCTGTGAGCCATGCCTTAAATGCTGATAGCGAACCTTGCCCTCTGTCTCATCGAAGAAAAGACGCTTCAAAGAAAGCAGAGGCCGGATCATGTATTTGCCGACTCTTTCTGCCTCGCCTTTGGTCTGAGCCCTGACCTGGCTGTGGACATTGAAGCCTGTGTGGCGCCAGTGGAGGATCTTCCGCACCAAGGGAAGGCCGATTAGCTTTTTCTGCAGCATCAGGGAGAAGACCTCGTGGGTGAAGATTTCCTGGATGACCTCGTCATGGAAGCGAAAGACGTGATGGAAGACACCATCCGGGGTTGTACCTCCTTCGGTCACCAAACAGTGAATATGAGGATGGAAGTTTATGCGGCCTCCGAAGGTCTGGATGACAGCCACCACTCCCGGCATGATCTCAAGGCCTGTGGCAGTGTGGAAAAACTTTAAGAGCGCCTTCACCGCAGAGAGACAGAGCGAATCGAGGAGCTTTCGCTTGAAGCGGAAGAAAAGACGCAGCATCTTGGGCACGGTGAAGACGACCTGACGGTGGGGGATGATTCATGAAATGGACCAGGAGCAGGAAAAAGCCGCGAAGACCAGTTTTCCTATACGGGATACCCCTTATTTCCCTGACAAAAAAGCCTTATAATATATGGATTTATAAATCGTTTCAGCCGATTCTCGGGCGAGTTTCTTCTAGGCCGTGGCTGCCGGAGGAGGCGAATCGTCAAAGCGTTTTCTATGAGAGTCGGATGTTTCACCCATTAGCAAAGGAAAATTCTGTCGTTCATGCGAAGACTGAAGGCGAATCACGACAAAACTCGAAAAAGCCCTTTTCTCGGTCTTGGCAATATTGTAACATTGGCTTCCTTAGCTTGAAATGAAGAGATTTGTGTTATCAGAACGGTGGCTGCGGAGGCTGTGCGCGTTTCTGTTTTCCCTCATCTGCTGCGTCGCAGGTGCTCGCCTGGTATGTGCGGCTGACGATGTGGTTTCCCGTGATAGTATGAAAAACGATGCTCTGAAGGTTTTCGTCGACTGTGGATGGTGTGACATTGATTACATTCGTACGGAAATTACTTTTGTCAATTATGTCAGAGACCGCATGGACGCCGATGTGCACATTCTCATCACGGAGCAGAGGACAGGCAGCGGCGGGCATGAATTCACCCTGGAGTTTATCGGTAGGAAGCAATATTCTGCCATCCGCCATTCCTTGAAGTGCGTCTCCGACAGAACGGACACTTGGGATGAGGTGAGAATGGAAATGGTCGCCGTTCTCAAGAGAGGCCTCTTTCCCTATGTCATGTGCTCTCCCATCGCCGAGCACATCCAAATCGAATTCCAAGAGGATCTGGCGCCTACGGCCGTCGAGGACAAGTGGAATTTCTGGGTCTTCAACGCAGGCTTGCGAGGGTCGTTTGACGGAGAGAAGCTGAGATCGCACCGGTCCATTCGAAGCAATATTTCCGCCAACCGAGTGACGCCAGAGCTGAAATTGAGGTTGGGGATTTCTGCCGCTTTCGATGATGATGATTATGAAATCGACGGCGAGAAGATCGTAAGCAAATCCTCGGAGAAAGAGATCAGGGCCATGTGTGTCAAAAGCCTCAACGATCACTGGTCTGTCGGGGGGTGGGCGGAAGTCGAAGCCGCCACCTACGGAAACTATGACCTTCAGGTCAATGTCGCCCCAGCGTTCGAATTCAACCTCTTCCCCTACTTTGAATCGACAAAGCGGCAGCTCCGCTTCCTCTATCGGCTTCATTACTACTACAACAACTACATCGAGACGACCATTTTCGATAAACTGTCCGAGACACTGTGGAGGCAGTCTTTGCGGACGACGCTGGAGGTGCGGCAGCCCTGGGGAAACGGCTGGATAGCTCTTGAGGGATCTCACTATTTTCATGATTTCGGCAAATACCGCATCGAGCTGCACGGACATCTTTCCATCAGGGTGGTGCGGGGGTTGAACCTGGATGTGTACGGACGCTACTCCCGGATTCACGACCAGCTGAACCTGGCCAAAGGCGTGGCGACCATCGATGAAATACTGCTGGAACGCCGGGAATTGGCTACAGGATATGACTACACCATCTCCTTGGGATTGAGCTATACTTTCGGTTCTGTCTACAGCAATGTCGTGAATCCTCGCTTCGGCGACTGAACAGATTCAATCGTTGGAAAATCACGGATTTTATTTGCTCCAGGAAGTGCATTCAGGCTAGATTTCCTGCTTTTCGAAGACGATCTTTGACAGGAGGAAGAAGAGAATAGTGATACAGAGAGAAGAGACGAAGGGCGTGAACCAATCCGGTGCCGCCATCCCGGCCGACATTTTGGATGTGTAGGAATAGAGCCCTTGAGGCGTGAATTTGCCAATCCAGGGAAATCCGGCCATGATCATGAAGGAAAAGTAGGCTCCGATTCCCGCCGCGGCTGCGCCGGCCATGCTCTTGATGGCCACGCTCAGAAAAAGGATGATGGCGATATAAGGGATGAAGTAGAAAAGTATCAAAAAATTAAAGAACAAAAACCTGCCCCAATCGAGAGGCCCCAATAAAATCGTCGCGTAGAAAAAACAGACTCCACCTCCCGTGACAACCGCCAAGAATGTGATCAAGCTGAAGACACTGAATTTGGCCAGAAACAGAGAAAACCGGGAAACCGGTTTGGTAAGCACAGTCTCGGCCGTCCCCCGGATCTTCTCCTCGGCGACTAGCCCCATGCCCATAATGGCGATGAGGAGGGGCAGCAAACCCAGGTTCTTATTGTACTGAATGAGGGCATCCTGCGGAGTAGGCTCTTTGTCGTAGGTAAATTCGAATCCCTGTGTGTTGGCCTGGGTCGCCAGCATTTCCATCATCTTGGGTAAGAGCTTGGCGCTCACCGGGGAGATGACTCCGATGAGGAGCAGCACCCCCACGATGACAACCAGCCTGTAGCGCCGGATAGATTCTTTCCATTCCTTCTTAAACATTGCGCCGGTCATGGTCCTTCGGAGTCTCCTTCGCTTGAATTATTCTTGACGAGCCTGAGGAAGACATCTTCGAGAGTGGGGGTGAGGATTTCGTACTTGACCAGGGTCAATCGGCTCTAACAATAGAGGTGAATAACATGGACAAAGATGAATGTTGCCCAAAATTTGATCCTAAACCCTGGGACGGAAAAACCCTAGAATGGAAAAATAAGAAATTTATCAAAGATAAAGTCTTCACCATTTTCTATATCCCACTAAATTTTGGTGGAGTTATGAAAAGAGTAATGGCAAAGATTGATTCTGCCAAAGCTAAATGTGTTGATTATATGGGTCTTTCGGATCATACTTCAAAATGGAATATGGATGTCTATATTGCAGTTGACAAGGAAATTCCTAGTGCAGAAAATGTAACTATAAGTGGAAAATTTCTAAGTAAAGTTTATGAGGGGGATTTTAAAGAAACAGGAAAATGGTGCAAGGATTTTGAAAATTATGCAAAAAGCAAAAAACTTAAGATTAATAAAATGTATGTGTGGTATACAACTTGCCCAAAATGTGCTAGAAAATATGGAAAAAATTATGTCGTAATTATCGGAAAGGTAGATTAATATGCCGAGCAAAGATGAAAAAATGCAATACAAAGAAGTTAAAAAACCTGCTATGAAATTTATTGGGATTGGGATAGACACATCAGTTCAAAATGCTCCAAATGAATGCCCAAAGGTCTGGGCAGAGTTCATGAAACGCTACAAAGAGATTAAGAATTACATTGGTGGAATGAAAAATTATGGTGTAGCTATTAATCCAAATGAAAAAGAATGTACATTTAGATATATTGCTGCAGCTCAAGTTTCTAAATTTGAAGCTATCCCTGAAGGAATGGAGAAAGTTGAAGTTCCTGAAGAAACTTGCTTGGTTTTCATCCATAAAGGTAAATTGGATAAGTTAGGTGAAACTTACTGGAGGGTAATGCAAGAAATCCCAAAAACAAGAATGAAACAAAAAGAAGAATTCTGGATTGAATACTATGATCACAGATGGAGAGGAGACAAAGAAGAATCAATAATGGAGATATGGATTCCTGTGACTGCTAAATGAAATCAAAACTAATAGCTCCCTGTGGAATGAATTGCAATTTATGTATTGCATATTTAAGAAAGAAAAATAGGTGTCCTGGTTGCAATTTCCAAGGCAAACCCGATTCAGATTATTTCAGAAAATGTACTATTAAGAATTGCAATATTATTAAAGAAAAAAGTTGGAATTATTGTTCACCTAAATGCGAAAAATTTCCTTGTCAAAGGTTGAAGAATCTGGATAAGAGATACAAAACAAAATATGGAATGAGCATGATTGACAATCTTGATTTAATTAGTAGCAAAGGGATTAGGGAATTTTTAAGAAAACAAAAAAAGAAATACATAAAAGGTAAAAG
>JAFGNQ010000229.1 GCA_016926925.1 Candidatus Aminicenantota bacterium | reverse complement strand
CTGGCAGGCATCCGATATCCGGCTCGATACGGGAGACACGCTCGGTTCCGCCCATTCATGTTATCCCAGAATCGCTTGTTCGGGAAGTTCGGTCTATGTTGTCTGGCAGGACGACAGAAACAGCAGCGACGATTGGGACATTTACTTCAATTCTTCCATCAACGGCGGGGCGAGTTGGCAGAGTTCGGCCCTTCGCATCGATCACGTCAGTGTGACAGGCCAAGATTCGATCAGCCCGCAGCTGGCCTGCAGCGGAAGTGATGTCTGTGTCGTTTGGGAAGATTACAGGAACAGTCCCAACACGGATATTTACTCAAATTACTCAACGGACAGCGGAACGAGCTGGCAATCCTCGGATATCCGGGTGGATACCGGGGATTCGCCGGGAGCCCAAACTTCGCTGGAGCCTCGAATCGCCAGGTCCGGGAACGATGTCTACGTCATCTGGCTCGACATGAGAAGCGGCCAACAGGACACATATTTCAATCATTCCAACAACAATGGGGCAAATTGGCAGGCGGCCGGCACCCGTCTCAATACGGATACCCCTCTGGGGAACTATTCAAACAACCCTCGGATCTCCTGTCGGGGGAAAAAAGTCTATGCGGTTTGGGATGACTGGAGAAACGGCGGGATGAGCGACAACGGAGACATCTATTTCAACTTCTCTCTGGACGAAGGGAAAACCTGGCAGAGCCCGGATTATCGGCTCGATACCGGAGATCTGCCTGGTGATGACAGATCACTGCGTCCAAGAGTTTGCTGCTCCGATGATACCGTTTACGTCGTCTGGGAAGATTGGCGGGATGGAGCTCGAGATATCTACTTCAACAAAACAATGCTCCCCCGGCCCGTGATCAAAGCCAACGGCTCGGGAAGCAACATCACCATAAAAAAATCGGACAACCTCACTCTCACCATAGAACTGGATGTGGGGACCCATACGGGCGTGAATGTCGATGTCTGGCTCTTAGCCGACACGCCATTCGGATGGTACTTTTTTCACATGACGAACGGATGGCTGCCCGGAAAAATGGTCACCTACCAAGGAAAAATAAAAAATATTCTTAACAAAAAAGTTTTCGATGAATCAGGCCTGCCCAGAGGGAGCTACACGTTTTATTTTGGACTCGATTTCGTAATGAACGGCTCCGTTAATCTCGCTAAGGGGCACTATGACAAGGTTTCAGTTCTTGTCAACTAGCCTGGATTGTTCATAAAAATTGGTGACACTTACAATTTCAAGAATTTTAATCATATCGTCACCATTTTTTACCTTACAGGCGAGCCGATCTTGCTACAAAGCCATCGTTGCAGCCCACTCGCAGTAGTTCACTACAGCTTCGTGGGCTGCTGCCTCGCCTTTGCAGACAACCTCGGCTCGTGAACAATCCAGGCTAGATTTTACGTTTGACGAAGGAAGACAACCTAGCAAGTATAGAGCGCTTGCTCGTGCTCTCCTCGATATCTTTTTTCGAAAGTTCCTTAATCTTTTCCAGAAATTCCTGATTTTCCTTGTTCCGTTTGCTGACGGTCTCGGCCAGAGCCTCACTCAATTCGGGATATTTTTCCAGCAAGTAGGCGAAATCTCCCGCCTTGATTTCCATAAGCTCCGCTTCTTCCTGCACGATCCCGGTTGCGGTCCGCGGCATCCCGGTAAAAAGGGACATCTCGCCAAAAAGCCCCCCGGCCTCCACTACGAATTCCGATTTGTAAGTTTTCCCTTTTTCGGTATAGCTAATCTCCCCCTTAATCTTGCCTCTTGCCAGTATGTAGCAGCTCTCCCCCCTATCGCCCTGCTTGAAAACAACTTCACCAGGCGCGAAACGGTGGCGTTTGACCATTCCAGCAAAATGGTGCATATCTTCCTCGGATACGAGTAATTTTTCCGCTCCTTTTTCATCTTGATGCTTTAAAAATTTGGACCGCATCAAGTCCGCAAAGTTCCGGTCCGTATCTTCCCGCACCGAGGCCGCTTTTCTTTCCTTATCGACATAGAGCATGACATCGGTGACTGTATCGCTCAGTGGAACGGGGATCTCGATATTCAGGCGCTTGAATTTGTACCAGATATTGCGGCCGACCTTTGCTTTGATAGGGTGTTTGCGGGCGAAGTCGGTGATCCAGAATTTCACTGCATAAGAGATCCCGAAGTCGTCGTAGCTGATAAGATGCGCCTCGGGCGGCGGATAGGCAAGCACTTCGGGAACATCCAATGCCGCCTCTCGTATGGCTTCGAAAACTTCGGACGGCGGGGATTTAAAACCCGCCTTGATGGAAATCGTGAGGGCCGTTTTGCTGTCGGGCAACGAAAAATTCGTGATTTTCTCGGATGCAACAACATTGTTGGGAAAGACAACGATGTTGGAAAAGCGGTTCAGGACCCTCGTTTCCCTCCAATTGGTGTCCATAACGACTCCCTCTTCCGTTCCTACGGATATCCAGTCCCCCTTGCCGAAGGATTTGATAAGGTGGAGAGACATCCCGGAAAGGATATTGCTGAGCACCCCCTGAAAGGCCAGACCGATGATCATGGTCAGCAAGGCCGATGTGGCCAGGAAAGGTGTGATGTTGACCCCGAGCACACCTCTCAGGATGATGAAAAAAATGACAAGATAGACAACAGCCAGGATCAAGCTGTGCAGCACTTTCGGCAGTGGAAAGGATTTTTTATTTCTGACAAACCAGCTCTGAAAAGACGCATCGATCAGGCGGAGCAGGAAAAAAACCACGGAAAACAAGAGAGCCGCCTCGATGTAGGAATCGAAACGCCGGCTCGGGAAGAGCACATTGGCGACAGCAGGAATCTTCAAGCACAGAGACACAAAAATAAAGGCAGCGGGCAAATTCAACCTAGATAAGTAGATGGCTGCCGGCCGTTGCCCCGATACAAAGAGCCGCGTGATGCCCAACCGCACCAGGAAAAAGAGGACGAAGGCTAGAACAAAAGCCAGAAAAATAAAGATCCCTTCGATGTATACGGTCGACTGCGTGGCAGCAGGCACGGTCATGACTCCTCCTTTGCTCTCCTAAGCCGTCTCCCTGGCGCCCCGTGTGTTCGGGAATTTTTCCTTTGCCAGAGATACAAACTCATCTATTGTCGCGTCGGTATGGTCGGGATTGAAATGCGAAAGGTAAAGCTCTTCGACACCGGCCGCATTCGCCAGTTTCGTGCCTTCAAGCCAAGTGCTGTGTCCCCAACCGCGTCTTCCGCTTTCATACTCTTCAGGCGTGAACGTGGCGTCATAGACAAAAACGCCGGCATCCCGGATGAAATCAGCCAATTTCCGGTCGATCCCCTGTTGGGGATGCTCAGTGTCCGTGGCAAGCACAATGCTCGTTTCATCACTGTTAAGCCGGTAAGCTACGCTCCTCTGCGGATGGCGCAAAGGGCAGCAGGATATTTGTACCGCCCCCAACACAAAATGTTCATCCTTAATCTGATGGATGGTTTTTCGGGAGGGCGTCTCATCGAATTCGACGGGAAAATACCTTCCGGACATGAGCCCCTTTAAACAAGACTCGGTCTCTTGTGTGCCGTAAGGACTGTAGAAGTGAAGAGCGGCTTGTTTCGCATAGAGAGGCGCAAAAAAAGGCAGGCCTATAATATGGTCCAGGTGGAAATGTGTCATAAGAATGTTGACTCGGAAGGACTCTCCCCTATTTTTCGCGACAATGCGATCTCCCAGACGTTTGATGCCCGTTCCGGCATCGATAATGATGCGCTCGCCGCCGTCGGTTTCCACGGAAGAACAAATCGTGTGCCCGCCGTATTTTAACCTGTCTTCTCCCGACTCGGGAGTCGTTCCTCTCACACCCCAAAATGAAATTTCCATGACATTCCAGACCTTTCATGCGGTTTGAGCTCGACCGGACAAGCCTACACCATTCCTTATTTCCGTTTCAAGTCAAAGATCCCGGTCCATTCTTCGGGAGGAGGCGACGTCTTAAGCTCCCAAGTGCGCTCTTCATACATACGAGAGAGAGAATCATCGCTCAATTTCTGAAACAGGAGCAAGGCCTCATCCCATTGACGGCCTCGATAAAGGTTCAAGGCTCGATGATAGAGTTCAATGGCCTCCAAGCGGGAATGCGGCAGGTCCTCATGCATTCCCAGGATTTCGTAAACCCTGACCGGTTGGGATTTGCCGACAACCCTGATGAGATCGACCTCTCTGGCTGCGACAGCCTCCCTTATATGGACATAGGTCTTTTCTCCGATGAGAATGGGGACGCCGTACTGTTTGCATGCTCCCTCCAGCCGGGACGCAAGGTTTATTGTGTCGCCCATGGCCGTATAATCGAACCGGCGGCGGGACCCCATATTCCCCACGACGGCTGGTCCTGTATTCAGACCGATCCTCATAGTCAAGCCATGACCGTAACGGTCTTCAAAATGGGGCCTGAGCTCGCCGAGTCGTTTCTGGCACTCCAGCGCCGCACGGCAAGCGCGCAGAGAGTGGTCCGGAAGATCGAGAGGCGCATTCCAAAAAGCGATGATGGCATCGCCTTCGTACTTGTCCAGAGTGCCTCCCGAATCAAGAATGATATCCGTCATCTCCGAAAGGTATTCGTTCAAGAGATTGACAAGTTCCTCCGGAGTAAGGTTTTCAGATACGGACGTAAAACCTGCCACATCCGAGAAAAAAGACGTGATCTCTCGCTTTTCTCCTCCCAAACTCAACAGCGAAGGGTTGTCCAGAACCCTATCGATCACTTCAGGGCTGAGATAAAAGCGGAATGCACTCTTGATGAAACGCCTCTGGCGACCCTCGAAGCTGTAATTCAACACGCTGGCAGTGAGAAAGCTCAGCAGCCCCGCAAATTCCGGCGCTATAAAATCGAGCCAATACCCTGAAAGAAATCCCAGGACGGCAACGGCCGCGGGCAAGGCCAGACAAAATACAGCGAGCAGGACCGTTTTCCAAACTTTGGCCATCCAAGACGTTCCGAGAGCGGTTAGCAGGGAGAG
>JAFGNQ010000031.1 GCA_016926925.1 Candidatus Aminicenantota bacterium | reverse complement strand
ATACTATCCATTTTTATTGAGTACGCAAATGAAGATGCCTTTAACTTGGTCCCTGGCCATGCTTATTTTCTTGAAACAGCTGAAAATAAGGCTGCACAATCACTTAAAACCGGAGTCAGGTCTTTACTTGAAGAATATATCGCTCAGGGGTATGTTTCTGGCTTCTCTGATCCCATTCGCGCTTATCTGCAATGGATAGACAGCCTTTAAAATATCGCTCAACATATGATGTGATTTTCAATGGCATTAAGATCTGATATCACAGATATCAAATGTTTTGAAGTATCTGATTCCAGCTTATTCCGACGTTCCGCAATATTTCTTATCAAAAGCGGAAGACCTCGTGATTACCAAGCCCAAGCTGCAAGACTAGCTCAACAGTTTCTCCAGCAAAACCGCTGGGTGTTCAACCAATTCGATATAGAGGCCAAATTGGATTATGATGGATCATCAGTTGATATTGTTATCCACACAGGTTCTCAGATTGGAGCACTGCCACTTTATTCCCCTACAACAGGAAAACCCGATTATGGCCTGGTAATAAAACCTCGATTTGATTGGCGAGGCCTTGGAGCTATGTTGGGAGAGATGGGTTGGAAGGTAATCCCATCTCCTCTTACCCTTCCGCTTTTGCCTCGTTCTGATAGGAAAATTCCTCCTTGGGTTCTGTCGACAATTGTACTTTTTAGAATAAAAACCCTGTTGGATTTACTCGAGAGAAGGTTTGACTTTATTGAGGCCGATTTAAATGCTCCTCGAGGACAAGTCAATTGGAATCTTTATGCCACTTCTCGGCTTCCGCGGATGCAAAACCTCCGGGTTCCCTGCCGTTTCCCTGATCTGCGAAATGATCAAGACTTATTAGCTGGGATAAACTTCATACTTAGGGTTCAGCTTTCAAGCTTGGCAAGACAAAGGCATGCGGGGGTTGCGGTAATTCATCTTCTTGAGGTTTGCGAGGCTCTCTTAAAGCGAGTAAGCAATGTTCCTGCGAAGCAGCCTAGTCCCCGAACAATAAATTCCTGGTTAATTGGGTCTATACATACTTTACCTTATCGCCAAGGCATTCAAGCTATGCAATGGACAATAGAGGAGCGCGGCTTAGCCGGCCTGAGTGATCTTCAAGGGTTGCCATGGAAAATGTCTATGGCGGATTTTTATGAAGCATGGGTTGAGACCATTGCAGCGCGTTTAGCACAACGTATTGGAGGTTCTTTAAAAGTGGGCAGGCGGCAAGAAACAATTAAGCCAATCTCATGGGATAGAGCTTATCTTGGCTCACAAAAATATCTAAAGCCCGACCTAATCATTGAACGTGGTAATGAGACTATCATTATCGATGCCAAATTTAAGGAGCATTGGCAAGAACTCAGCCATTCATCTTGGGGTGCTTTAGATTCTGATATCCGTGAAGCACATCGTGCTGATATACTCCAAGTGCTTGCTTATTCGACTTTATACACTACAGAAAAAGTCACGGCTTGCCTTGCTTATCCGTGTCGACAAAAAACTTGGGAGAATTTGCAGAAAAAAGGGCAGCTCCATCGCCATGCAACTGTCTATTCGGGGAAGCGTAAAGTCGATTTACTTTTAACCGCAGTCCCCATGATGGCAGAGGTCGATAAAATTGTACAAAGTCTTGCAGAGGCTTTTATTACGAATTAAGCAAGGGCGTGGACATATTTTTTTATGACGACTCCGAGATTCAAAGCATTGAATACTATTCACGCGTTGAATTTATTGTTCCTCTTAGAATTAAGAGCAAATTGGATTTTTATCTTTTTGCGATTTGGGCTATGCAAGGCAGAGGGGAAGGCGCATAGGAAAAAAGACGTTAGCCATATGTTGGACTATTGTTTTGCATCAAAGCTTTTGATTGACAAAGTTTCGAATGTCGAAATCGGAGAATATGATGAGTGGAAGGAATACAGCGATCATTATCCTTTGATCGTAGATTTTGATTTTTCTTGAACTGCAGCTGCATGAAGTGGATCACGTTAAGATCTACTCCTAATTTCACGTCCGCCAAATTCAATTCACAACAACCTTGACCTTGTCGTAGTAGCCCTGGTTCAGGTTAATCCGGCCGTTTTTTATCAAATCGACACCGAAATAAAAGAGATAGGTTCCATACGTCAAGCCCGGCATATCCCGGAGCGGTCTCGACGGAAAATTCATCAGGATTTTCTGCAAAGACACTTTCTTGCCCGGAACCCATCCTGACGCAAGCTCATAGTGGAACAAGCCGGAAGGTGTCTTCGCCAGAAGCCACCAATCCGCATCCAAACCGGAGGCTTCATTGGCAGCGAAGGCCACGGTTAGGCGAAGCGTCTCGAAAGGCGTTGTTTTGACCGGGCCGTCCGAACCGTTGGCCTTGATGTCGGGCAAAGGCGGGACGAATTCGTCCGCACCCATATCCGCTGTGGCGGTGCCATCGATGTCGCCGTCGATGATTCTCGGATGGCCTTTATTTTGCTGTGTTTCTTTGGCTGCATTTCGCTTCCTTCCACAGAAAAGTCCTGCTGGACCTATGGTTTGTCGTTCCTGGCTGACTGCGCCGATTTTTGAGTCGTTGACCTGGTCGTTTTGAGTGTGATAATCTCGTTATCAATGTCAGTTGATGGAAGTTAAGCAAAGTCGTGAGGAATTCGTTCGGGGTTTGCCGTAAGGCCAAAAACGCATCTCCTATCAATCGAAAATATCATCAGCCGGCGCACTCCGCATTCAAAATGGAATTTTTATTTTGCAATGAAAAGGAAGAGCGATGAAGATAAGATCTTTTTCCATTCTCATTTCTTCAGTAATTTTTCTTTCATTCAGCCTCGGACTCTGGCTGATTGCCCAGGAAAGTAAGCGAACAGAAAAACAGGATGCCCGGAGTCTTCTGGAAGAAGCGAAAAAACTGCAGGCCCAAATGCAGTCGCAGTTGATGTCTCAGGTTGAAGGAGAAGGCGGATTCCGGGCTGAGATTACAGCTCATATCGTCGGTCCTGGCGATGATGTGACTATCAATTGGTATTTTGACAATATACGATTTGCTTACCAGACGCCGTATTTCGCGCGTTACTTAACATACAGCGGCCGGGTTAGCGGAAAGGGTACCTCAAGCTGCGATTGGGTGGGAAACTACCATATTTTCCATGCGGAGTCCAACCTCGGTGGCGAAGCTGTCCATTCCAGTGCCGTTTCTCCCGCTTTTATCCTTGACATCAGAGACGAAGGAGATGGGGAATCGATCAGCTATGCCTTCAGTGCGTCCATTTCCCCGGGATATCTCAGGACCCAAAATTACAGTTCTGCTATCGATAAAAAATGGAGGACAAAAGGAGAGAGCGACTTTGAAACGGATAAATCCAGTAGCGGGAATATTAAAATCGGCTATGAAGCAGACGCAGCGTCAGAGCCGCATGCCCGTTCCGTCGGTTGGGGTGCGGGATATCCATCTGGAGGAAGTAAGGTTGGGGTATCGATATCAGACGGCACGCGATATGTCGTGGATAAGAAGGAAAAGTGCATTCAAGGCAGGCAAAAATACCCATTCCGGTACACCAAGCCTAAGATTCTGGAATCCAATTTTCTCACCGAATGCCCGGCTAGCGTAGAGCTGAGCTGGAACATTTACCTGGAAGAAGTCGTGATAGAAATAGATAAATGTCAATATGACTGGCGTCCGGAAAAGGACGGAGCGACAGTTGCGATCACGGCCAGAATTTTAAAGCCGGAAGATGCTGTGGGAAAATTCCGTTTCACCCTCTATGAGCAGTCGAACGAGCCCGGCTACTGTATGAATGCAGGCAAAGAGGATGCGGTAGATTTGAATTTTATAGAGAATCAGGCCGTCTTTAATTCCCCGGAGTTCAAAAATGTAGGCCGAGAAGTACCCGAAGAAATCATGGAGACAAAGGAGGAAGTCAGTGAAGCCACAGTGGAAATTCAGCCTCATGATTACGGTGCCTTCGGTAAATTGAAAGCTGAGGTGTTGATTTGTGGGATGTGGTATCCCGCGCACGAAGCAGGGGGGACAAAAGAATGCATCGATATTCCTTTGGATGATGACGGAAATCACATTGTAGACGGCCGCCCCCAGAATGATGGAAAAGCTGAGGATGACATGGACTCAGAGCCTGTGGGAGATGGCACGCAAGGCGATGGCTTTACCAATTATGAGGAGTACCGGGGTTTTATGCTGGATGATGACGAGTGGGAGGATACGGATATCAACCTAAAGGATTTCTTTGTGGTTTTTGATCCGGCCCGCCTGGATTTTTATGCCTTCCCGGAATTATCAGGCCTCAAATGCCACCGCCTCGACTACGACCAGATGGGCGGCGATGATGATCGGGTAGTCAATTTCAATTATAAAACAGCCCACGCGTCTGACCAGCACGGTGTGATAGTCGTGGAGGCCATTTTAGAGGATTGCGGTGGATTCACACGCAGCTCTGTGTGG
Organism: Candidatus Aminicenantota bacterium; assembly: GCA_016926925.1. The sequence goes on along the minus strand of JAFGNQ010000031.1, from coordinate 3,331 downwards.
CCTGCATACCCCGGAAGTGTGGAATTCGTGGAGGTAGATCCAGACAAGGGTGATGTCGAAGACACCATCCCCCATGAACTGGGACACTGTGTGGGCATCATCCATCATGGAGAGGAAATTGAATACATATCTAAAGCTCTTAACCCGGAGTTGCCCTGGGATGAATTATGCCCCATGGGAGTGACGAATCCAGACCATGAATATTGCTGTGCCGTCTGGGAAGGAATTCACAGTGGGAATGAGAACTGCATCATGCGCTATGACGTAGCCAACTTTTACAGGTGGAAGGACGGGAATGTATATCATTATGGATGGGAGAAGAAAGAGAAGAATCTCCTTTGTTCTGATCCCAAAGGCACCGGAGAAAATGCTCCGCCGGATAGACAAGAAATTTTCAAAGCCGGAGATTTTCAGTGGGTTCAGATGCTGCCCAAATGTGGAGATGCTACCAAGGGTGACTGTCAAGGGCAGATACGAGTTAAGGATAAAGAGTGAAAGGGGATATGAGGATGAAAAATAAATTTAAATACATCGGGATCCTCATCGCTCTGATTGTTGTTGTCATGGCTATATTGTTGGTCTTGACTCATAAAAGGGATGTGTTTGAGGGAGAAGCCTCCGAAAAAAAAACAAAGCCCGCTGGAGTGGAAAAAGAATCGAAAACAGAAGTCAAGATGCCCAGAATCATATTGGATATGGATGTCAATGGGAGGAAGAAAATCGAATTAGTTCGGGGGACACCTTTATTTCTGACAGTTTCTTTAAGAAACGCCGGCGCCCAGAGGTCAGCCCGGGTCAGGAATTTGATAAAGCATTATTCTGAAAAAGAATATTCTCAACTGGAAAAAGATACTCAAGAAAAGATATTAAATTTTCTCGAAGAGGAATTGGAAGAGACTCCGGATAAAACAGTTGTTCTTCGCTCAGGAACTCATGATGCGGCCAAGTGGATTTCCTTCCAGATTCTCTCTGATGGAGAATATCAGCTTCTCCCCTGGAATGTTGAAATACTGGCATCCCCTCATGGCCGGGAAATATCTCTGGATGGGAAAATTATTGCCCTTTTCGAATATGGGCTTTCACCGGAAGCGCTAATAGATATTCCCCCCGGAGACTACACACTGCGTGCTCAGCTGATACCCGGTCTCGCTTCGGAAATAAAAGAGAGACTTGAGTCAGAAGTTGCTGATATAAGAATCATTGAGGAAGAGAAGGCCAGTAAAAAAATGCTTCAAGAAAGGATTCTCCTCTGCAGCCGGTATTATCTTAAAAAAGGAGATATCGCTGAAGCGGAGAGATTTGCCCGGCAGTTGAGAATAAGCCACCCCCGATATGTACCTGGGCTTATGTTAGCCGGAGAAATATATGAGAAAATGGGCAAAGACATGGAAGCCTACATCTCCTATCAAGAAGCTTTGAATGTCCTGGCCGAAAAGAAAGAAGCAGAACCTCCGCCTCTCCTGATTGAGAAAATCAACAAATTCCTCTTTGCCCCACAGAAAAAGACGCAGGATGTTTCGTACTAGCAAAATTTGGACAGTATGCAGAAACTTTAATGCAGTTTGGCTTACGCATTTTACAGATATAAATATAATTAAATAATTTTATCCTTTTGAATTGCGGATTAGATGCTCCATTTTGAAAAATACTCATTTTAAGCATGATATATTGCGGTATTATTGGCTAAATATAATAGAATTATAAAGATGGATAAGCCAAACTAGAACCTGTGTTCATCGAGAAGGTCAAAGACGACGGAATGGAATTCCACATCGAACCATTGTTAAAAAGTTTTCAAATTCCCACATATGTTTTCCCTCCTAATCCTGACGGTCTTCAAGATCCATATAAGAATCGAGAAGGTCCTCCAGGCTGTCGCAAAGAGCGTCCAGGCGCTCTCGAATTTTTTTGCGGGGGTTATGATTCGCTTCGGCAGCGATATAGCCGATGAGACCATCGAGTTCTTCAGTACTGTAGTAGACGACAATGGCGTCAGAAACCGATTTTGCGGTTTCCAGCTTAGCGGTAAGATCAGGACCTGCAAGCGTTTCATTTAAAATGAGATCTCTTTCTTCGACATGGAGCCTCACCGGGATCAAGTCGGTATCCCGCATATCCCATTTTGTATCTTCCCAATCATAAATGAAGCCGTTGTCTCCGCACTTGAAGCAATTCCATTGGATTGCGCCTGTATCCTCATTCAGGAAAGCGAAAACTTCTCCGGTACATGGTTTGCGTTTCGGCCTTCTGCGGCAGCGGACTCCTGTCGGCACAAGGGCCTCCACAGAGTGGCTTGTGACGGATTTGACAAGTGAGCAGATAAACAGAGCAAGTTTTCGAGCAGGACCTGGCAGATCTGAGGGCAAATCGCCATCTTCGTTGAGAAAATGTTTTAGTTTGGTAAAATATGCCATGACTGACTTCCTAACGACATCTCAATTTTTGAGCTTCATTATCTTCAGGTATTAAAAACCAGGTATAGACAGAGAATCAAGTCAGTGGAAGAAAAAGGAGATTCGAGAAATGGAAACAAAATTACCCAGCCTGGCTGAATCAATACAGAAAGTATTGCAGCAAATCCCTGAACCAATAAAACTTGATGATTTTATCAAAAAAGTATTGGAAATTCGCCCCTCTTCTGCCAAGAATCCAAAAGCCGGCATTCGCAGTCATTTGAGAACGGAAGAAGAAGGCAAATCCTTTGTTCTTCTGTATAAAGAGACCATTATTCCTCTGCGATTGGGCGCTCCGGGTGTGCGCTTTCGCATTCCCCTTTCGCGTTGGGAAGTAAACAACTGTGCGCTGCCGATTTATCCTGCCTTTCATAGTTGGATTTCTTACATCGATGAGAAAAAAGCTCTCAATTTAATCGATGAGCAAGGAACTCCACTCCCTGTCGATGTTGTCTCTTTAAAATACCGCGTCTCTGGATTTAGAGGCGATTTTGATGTCGCCGCATTTAAGATGAGTCGATGGTTCCAGAAATATAAAATGCGCCGCAACGACAGTATCCTCGTGACCATCGAATCCTGGGAACCCAGGCGATTTCGGCTAGAATTCGAACCGGAGAAGAAACGCCGCAGCCACTCATGAGCTCTTTAAAAGTCACAGGAATAAAACAAGAAGACTGATATGGTTATTGTAATTAATGCATAGGTGGTGACGTTGAGCGAAGGGAGAGATACTTACGAAAAAATTCAGATCAGCGCTTGGTTTTTTTGCCGTATGCCGATAATTCTTCGCGAATCACAAGGCGAAGAATGTCTTCGAGAGGCTCTTTTTTTGATTCCATATACTCTCTTAGAGCCATGTTGATGAGAGTCTGATAATT
>JAFGNQ010000030.1 GCA_016926925.1 Candidatus Aminicenantota bacterium | reverse complement strand
AGTGATACTTATTTATAAGCGTTTTTTCTGTGCTTAATCCTTAATATAAGGACAGTGTCATTAATAATAGTGAATATAATAATGAGAGGCTGTATGAAGGCGTTCAAATGGCCGGAATGATTCCGCTCATTTTATTTTCAGGATTGCCTTTGCTCTCTTGAGGAGCTTTTCCGCGGTTTCGATGACGTCCAGCGCCCCGCTTTCGGAGAATTTGAGGCCGTAATCCGCTTCCTGCCTCAAATACATTCCGTGCTCGAATTCACGGATGAGCGAGTGTTCGATATCGTCCGGATAGAGCTCTCTTATCGCTACCAGTAACGCGTAATGACTTTTCTCACGATAGCCCCTTTCAAAAAGCAGCGCTCTCGCGCTGTGGAACATCGAATAATATCCCTGTATGGTCGTCCACTTGAACTTATTCCTTTCCAAAGATTCCTTTGCGTCATTCAAGTCCGACCTTGCGGCTGCGATCTCCTTGAGAACCAGCTCCCTGTCCTTCCGGAACCGGGTCAGCTTGCGATCCTCAAGCAGCTTCCGTAATTCTGGACTCAGGTTGTTTCCCATAAAACGATCCCTCTGTCTATTCTCTCGTATAAAGGCTTCTCTTCCCTCTTCATTTTCGTGAATTCGTCCGAGCCCAGAATGACCGGCGAAATCTTCCTTTCGTTTCTTTGATTGAACCTGCTCACGGCCTCCATCGCCGGCTTCTTTTCCCTGGTGAGGATGAAGATATCGATGTCGCTTTCCTTCACATCCGTCCCTTCTGCACAACTGCCGAAGAGGATGATTTTCTTCGCGTTTTCTCTAGCTCTTTCGACGAATTCCCTCAACGCCCAAAGATTGCTCAGGATCTTCAAGTGTTTTACTACGGGATCTCCCCTGTTCAGCCTGTAAAAGACCATCCTGCCCTTCTTATCCCTTTGAAGAAGAGATAAACTAGATAGATGTCTGAGTATCTTGTTGGCCGAACCCTTGCTTATATTAGCGTTCCTGACTATCTCCCTCTCGTGGAATTCATTCATGGAGTTGACGAAAAAAAACTCCAGCACCTTCAGGGTCGTCGGGGTTAAGAAGTCTAATTTTTCGGGCATATGCTCATTATTTTGTACTAAAAGTATAAATTGCAAATGCTCCTCTGTCAACCAAAATGCTGATCCAATTTCATCCTCATGGAAAATAAGAAATTCCTTTTCAGCTTTGGTGTCTGGGTGAGCATCTTTATCCTCGCCGACGAAGGCCGCAAGAGTTGCGATAATCTTTCGTTCCTTTAACTTCCCCATCAAAGAGTCCGGAGGATATTCCTTAGAATCGGCCGAGGATGTTTTTCCTTTGTGCATTCACTCCCCAAAATACTCTCTATTTTTATTTCAAAAGCCGTTAGCCAGAATCTTCCAATAAATTTCATAAATTATCAAAAGGGCCAACATGGATTTGATGCTTACGACTATAATGATCAGTCCCGAGAAATAATAAAAAAGACCGTAGACTTTTGGAAATTCCATCTATTTAAAAATGCTGGGAAAAATCGATGATCCGACCGCCGGCTGCGTCCTGGAAACATTGGCCGCAATGTTCGCCCCTTGATGGAATTTTATACGTAAGGATTGCCTTCCAAATACTTCCGATTATTAAAGATTATTTCTCCTCCTCCTTCGGCTTAAGCTCCATGCCGAGTTGCATCATCATACCTAAATTATCCTCAACCATCCATGCCTCAGCGATTTTGTCATTTGCCAATCTAAACATGTGCTGACACTCTACGCTAATCTTTTTCCCTGTTGGAGGTATTCCCTCAAAGTCTCCTGTATGAGTACTGACCTGAGTGAATCTAACTGCAACTATGTCTCCCTCAGCAATTATAGCTTTTATATCATGAGTGCTATCTGGAAAGGCTTCATAATATGATTTTATGACATCTGTGGCAGCCTTAAGGGGGACCGCTTCTGGTACTCCAGGGATATGACACACTGCATCAGAGGCACTATGCTCTAACAAAGTATCAAAATTTTGTTCATCAATAGCTTTATACAATTGACGAACTATCTCCTTATTCTGCTCCTCTACCGCTTCCTTGGCTTTGAGCTCTTCAAGCTCTGCCATAGCTTCCTTATCCTGGCAGCCAAAAGTAAAACAAAGTAAAAAGACCAACGGTAAAATCGAAATTAATTTTTTCATCCCTTACCTCCTTTTAAGTTAAGTTATTATTTTTCTTTTGGGATATAAGAAAGGTCTGGACGGAAATAGCCTGATTCCTCATCATATTTTCTGCACAAAGCCATGGTTCTGTTCCATAAGTCCATGATTTTGTCTCCGCCTTTCGCGCCGTATATTTCTTGTTGCTTATAGAAATCAGCAGCACTTTTTGCTCTTGCAACCCAAAAATAAAAAGGCATCTCTGTGCCGATGTCCCCAACAAACAGATCATAACTATCTGCCCTGTTTACGCTCGTATCCAGCGTGACCCATTCTTTACAGAGTTCTTCAAATTCGCTTTCTTTTCCGGGTTTGACATATAAATGTGGAATATACATGAAATTGGCTTCCTCAGGCTTGAATCTGGGATTTTCGGAAGTATAGGATAGCTCAGGAGAATACCGTATGAAATAGGATTTCTGATGTTCTATCGTATCCCCATGTTGTTTATGCATTTCTTGGATTTTTTCTTCACCCACCTTACCGAATATT
>JAFGNQ010000228.1 GCA_016926925.1 Candidatus Aminicenantota bacterium | reverse complement strand
TCGCAATGCATACAAAAGGGAATAAAGCTATTTAGGAATTGCCGATGCTTAAATACGGCTACGGCGGAAGAATTCTCAGGATCGACCTGACCAAGCAAAACTATTTTATTGAGGAACAGGATGCCGGATGGATCAAACCCGTTATCGGGGGCCGTCCGGCCAACACAAAAAGACTGGCAGAAGAGCTGGATCCGGCCTGCGACCCCCTGGGGCCGGAGAACATCCTCATTTTCGGCATCGGGCCTCTCACGGGATCGCTGCTTCCTGCATCCGCCTATTACACGGTCACCGCCAAATCCCCTCTGACAGGCATCCTGGGGGATTCGGCTGCGGGCGGGCAGTTCGGTGCCGAGATGAAACTGACCGGATTCGATCAAATCATTGTCACCGGCAAAGCCGACAGTCTCCTATACCTCTTGATTACGGATAAGGGCGTGGAGTTTAGAGACTGTCCGGACCTTGCCGGGAAAAGCATTGTTGCAACGACTTACGCCATAAGAAGACATGCCGGTGACTATAGCGTTCAAGTCGCCGCCATCGGAGCGGCAGGCGAGAACCGAGTGCTTTTCGCAGCCGTCGTCTCCAGCGGTAACAGGGTCAACGGCCGGACCGGAATGGGAGCTGTTATGGGATCCAAGAATCTCAAGGCCGTAGCTGTCCGGGGTTCCCGTTCGGTGGAGATAGCCGATCCTCTGGCCTTCCTCAAAGAAGCGCAAAAAATCGGAAAAGCCATAAAGGAACACGACGAATACCGAAAGCGCTACCGATTGGGCACCACCATGCTGATGTCGGATCTGAACAGCATCGGCATCCTTCCCACCAACCACTTCCAGCAGGGTGTCTGCAGCTACGTCGACGAAATTTCCGGAGAAAAACTGGCCGCCGCTTATAAAATAAAGAACAAGGCCTGTTTCAACTGCAACCTTCATTGCTCTCGCTATTATGCTGTCAATGGCATCGAAGCCGAAGGGCCCGAATTCGAAACCCTCTGCAGCTTCACTTCCCGGATCGGCAGCCGCAGCCTCCCCTTTGCACTGGAGATGAACGCCTACCTCAACCAGGTGGGCTTGGATTCCATATCCACGGCCGAAGTTATCGGCTGGATCATGGAATGTCAGGAAAAAGGATTCATCCACCCCAAAGAATTGGACGGGCTCGAAATCAAATGGGGAGATACCGATAAGATCCGGGAAGTCGTGGAAATGATTACCTATCGGAGAGGAATCGGGGACAAGCTGGCCGACGGGGCGACAAAACTGTCTCGAAAATTCAGCAAGGACGCTCAAAAATTGGTGATGCAGGTTAAGGGCTTGGATATCATCTGCGGCGATCCGCGCGGCATCAAGGCATACGGCCTGACATACGCCATCGCCTCGAGAGGGGCCGATCACCTGAGGGCCGAGCCCTATTTCGAATTGACGAACCGCAGAGAGGAGGCCAGAAAACGTTTCGGAACCGAAAAGGCAGCCGACCGTCTGGAAGAAGAAGGCAAGGCAGCCTTAGTCACCTACTCGGAAAAGGTGGCTCTGCTCACAGACGCTCTGACCATGTGTAAGAACATCGGTCTCTGCATGGATGTCCTGAATTTCGAAAACGCCTCCGCTCTCCTCAAAGCAGGAACCGGTATCGATTATTCTCCCGAACACCTCCAGAGAATCCTCGGCGATGCCGTGAACCGGGACTATGCCCTCAACAAAAAGTTCGGCGTAAAAAAAGAGGACAACACCCTGCCCGAACGATTCCAAAAAGAACCGTTGAAGGAAGGGCCGTCCAGAGGTTCCATCGTAGGTATCCGCCGCATGGTCGAAGAGTACCTCATGCTCCATGGCTGGGATTGACCTCAGAGTATAACCACCAAAAGAGATTTGAAACCAGTCTAAAGAGCGAATCCAAAGAGAGCTAAAAATTGAACAGATAGGTGAATTTCAGTGCGATAGTTCTATCGAGGATTCCCTGACCCGCCTCTTGGTAATACGGGTCGGACCGTAACAAACCATTGATATTTAAAGAGTTACGTCTTTTTTTCAAGTCATAAAGTGCCTTAAGGCGATTTTTTAACATCAAAATTTCAACTTAAGACCACTCCTATGAGCCGGCCCAAAAAAAATTTCAAAAAAGGTTTGAAAAAAAAATATTTTTGAGATATAAGTATCTACTAATATAATCAAATAATTAAATACTTATCAATGACGGCCAAAGACAATCAAAACAAAAAGGCTCAGATTCTGAAAGCTCTTGGACACCCTATCCGACTCAACATTGTGGAGGTCTTGCTGGAGGGCGAACGATGCGTGAACGACATCAAAGATCTCTTCGGTGCCACTCAGCCGAACATCTCACAGCATTTGAACATCCTCAAATTCTCCGGCATTCTGGATTACCGCCAGGACAAAAATTTGCGTTGCTACTTTTTGAAAAATCCGGAAAAAATAAAGCAGCTTGTTCACGCCGTCAGACAATTTGTGAACGATGAAGCGGCAACTGAAGCGTTGTCCCTCATTGGAGAATATTGATAGGTATAAAAATCTAAATTCTTAGGAGGTTTTTTCATGGCAAAAGTCGCCATCACAGTCAACGGTACAGAGCCCAAATGCGTTTTCCCACCTTTTATACTCGGCTCTTCCGCCGTTTCATTGGGAGATGAACTCATAATATTTTTCTGTCCGGGTGGAGCGCCGGCAATGGTTAAAGGCGTGATTGAAAAAATGGAGGGCAAAGGCCTGCCGAATCTTCTTGAGTTGTATGAGGGAGTTCGAAATCTGGGAGGTAAAATATACGTTTGCGAACTGGCTCTGGAAGCCAAGGATTTGAAAAAAGAGGATTTGCGAGAGGGAGTCGAAATCATCGGAGCCACGGCTTTTGTGAACGAAATCAGAGATGCGACGATAACCTTCTCTTTCTGAGGCAGGAAAGACATTTTTTATTTAAAAGGAGGACAAAATGGCAACTAAGACACTCGATGCTTTAGGATTAAAATGCCCCCAACCTATTCTTAAGGTGGCAAGCATGGCGCCCCAATTGCAGTCGGGAGATATTCTCGAAATCAAAGCAGACTGTGAATCCTTTCCTAAGGATATCAGAGCCTGGTCAGAGAGAACGGGTAAAACTCTTCTTTTCTGCAACACGGACGCGGACGGAAAGCATTCCGCTCAAATCCAATTCTAATCATCCGCGCTTCCATGAGGCGCAAAACAGGCTGAGATTGACGATCTCAGTCTTGAATCCGATACCCAAAGGGAAAAGCTATGGAGACAATTTTTGAACCCAAAATCATAGGATTTCTTTGTAACTGGTGTTCCTATGCCGGTGCCGATCTCGCCGGATCAAGCAAGATGGAGGTTAAATCTTCCCTCTCTGTCATCAGAGTGATGTGCTCAAGCCGAATCAACTCCAATCTCGTTCTGGCATCTTATTTATGGGGGGCCGACGGGGTTCTGATTGCCGGATGCCATCCGGGGGACTGCCACTATGAGCGAGGCAATTATTATGCACGGAGAAGATTCGCTCTTCTCAAGAAAATCATCGAAACCCTGAATCTGGAACCCGATCGACTTCAGCTTTCCTGGATATCGGCATCAGAGGGCAAACGATATTCCGAAGTGGTCAATACTTTCACCGCAGAGATCGCACAAGCCGGACCCAATCCCCTCGCGAATAACCCTAAGCTCTAAGAAAGGCAAAAACAATGGGTCAAACAAACGTTTTGGTAATAGGAGCCGGACTTTCCGGAATGAAAGCGAGTTTGCTTCTGGCTGACGCCGGCGTTCACGTTTATCTCATGGAAAAGGACTCTCTCATCGGAGGCCAGACGATTAAATTCGAAGAGGTCTATCCGAATATGGAGTGCGCTACCTGTATGGTCGCCCCGGTCCAGCAAGAAGTTCTCCACCATAAAAACATCGATTTGTTATTGCTCAGTGAGCTTGAACATGTCGAAGGGAAAGCCGGTCAATTCAAGGTCAAAATCCACAAGAAGGCCCGCTATGTCAGCTTGGTCAACTGTATCGGCTGCGGTGCCTGTTACGATCCCTGTCCTGTGAGTATAGACAATCCGTTCGAGGAAGGCCTCTCAAAACAGAAGGCGATCTCCGTCTCCTGTGCCGGGGCCATCCCGAATGTTCCGGCCATCGATCCGTACCACTGCCTTCATCTCAGCGGCAAGGATGCCTCGTGCACGGCCTGCAAAGAATCCTGTATGTTCGACGCTATCGACTTCACGGAAAAAGAAGAAAAGCTGGATTTGGAGGTTGGAACCATTATTGTGGCGACCGGATTCGATCTCTTTGATGTTAGGGAGCTTTCCCAATACGGATACGGCAAATATCCCAATGTCTACTCGGCTATGGAATTCGAAAGACTCTATGCCCAGAACGGTCCTACAGAGGGGGAGCTCATTCTTCGAAACGACCGAGACTTGAAATCCATCGCCATCATCCATTGTGTCGGAAGAAACGAGATGGGATACTGCTCAGCCGTCTGCTGCATGTATTCAGCAAAATTCGCCCATTTTCTCAAACACAAAGTCCCGAAAGCACAAATCCACGAATTCTACACCGATCTCTGCCTTCCCGGTAAATCCCATCAAAAATTCTACGATGAGACATGTCACATAGGAGTGAACTTCATCCACAACGAAGACATCCGGGTAGAAGAGCAATCCAACAACCTCCAGATCAGGTATAAAACCGGCAACGGTGGGGAACAGACCGTGAACGCCGACATGGTTATTCTCTCGCCGGCCATGGTTCCAAAAAAGGACACGGAGCACCTTTCCAAAATCTTGGGCATCGGGCTGGATAAACACGGCTTTTTCTCCACCCGGAATGACAGGCTGTCACCCGTGACCACGGAGAAAGAAGGTGTTTTTGTCATTGGATGCGCTGAGGGGCCCAAAGATATCCCTGATTCCATTTCTCAGTCGGAAGCCGCGGCGGGACGGGCCCTCTCCATTTTACAAGAAATGAATGCAAACATGATCGGTAATTAAGGATAAAGGAATGAATGGTCAAATCGGAGTCTATGTATGCGAATGCGGTCCTAATATCAAAGACAAGATTGATATCGACAAAGTCATAGAGGAAATCTCATCTCTGGAAGACGTAAAAACCATCAAGAGATTTCCTCTCCTGTGCTCTAACGACGGAAAAAAATTTCTCGAAGAAGAAATCGAGAAAGAAGAGCTGACACATCTTGTCATAGCGGCCTGCTCTCCCAGAGAACACGAACAGACTTTCATGGCCGTATGCGAAAAGGCCGGCATGAATCCCTATCTGTGCCAACTCATAAACATCCGGGAACAATGCGCCTGGATGATTCCGGACAAAAACCAAGCGACGGCAAAAGCCATTCAGTACATCCGTGCCGGAATCCATCGAGTCCACCTCCAGAAGCCCCTTGAAAAAAAAGAAATTGAAAGCACACCGGATGTTTTGGTCATCGGAGGAGGCATATCCGGTCTCGAAACCAGCCTCTCGTTGGCTGGAAAAGACAGGCGTGTCTTTCTGGTGGAAAAAACGGAATCTCTGGGTGGGATGGCGGCCAAACTCTCACGAGTCCTGCCCTCTCAGGGTTCGAGTTTATCTTTCATAGAGGAAAAAATCGAACAGGCACTTAAAAATCCTCATATCGAAGTGTTTACATCCAGCGAGATGAGCTCTATACGCGGATTTCTGGGAAATTTTGAAGCCACAATCACCACCTCGGGCAGTTCAACCGAAGTGAGAAAGGTCCGCATCGGCGCCGTCGTCGTGGCCGCTGGTTTCAGCCTGTACGATTGCCGGAAAGATGCTCGATACGGATACGGAACAATCGAAAACGTTGTCACGGCATTAGAACTCGAGGCAATGCTGAGCGGGAACAAAGTTTTAATGAAAAACGGCAAACCGCCCCGATCCGTCGCACTCATCCACTGTGTCGGCCGCAGCGAATTGGGATATTGCTCCAAGGTCTGCTGTCTTTATTCCATAAAATTGGCACAGCACCTCAAAGATGTCATGGTGGATACGGACACCATCGAAATGTATGCGGACCTCTGTCTTCCCCATAAATCAGATCAGGAGTATTTCCTCGCGGCAAAAGACAGAGGGGTGCGTTTCATCCGCTCAGAAGAAGAAGCCAAGATCAAGGAAAGCGCCGGCCAGATCGAAGTCGCCTTCAGCAGGGACGGCAAAACCGAGAGCATCGCTGTGGACATGGTTGTTCTCGCTCCGGCCATGGTTCCTGCAGAGGGCACCGCGGAATTGGCCGGGATGCTGAATATTCCGATCGACAGGACGGGATTTTTTAAAGAGGTTCATGAAATCCTCGATCCCGTGTCCACTCCGATCGAAGGCGTTTATATCGCCGGCTGCGCCGCAGGGCCTAAAAACATTTCCGAATCCATAGTTCAGTCTCAAGCCGCATCAGGAAAAATCCTTTCCAGTCTGATCCCCGGGAAAAAGATAATTCCCGAGGTCAGAGTGTCGGAAATCCGGGAAGAATTCTGCACCGGCTGTCAGACGTGTTTGACTGTCTGCTTCTATGGAGCTATCAGCTACGACCCTGTAAAGAATGTTTCGGTCGTCAATGAAGTCATATGCAGAGGATGCGGCAGCTGTGTAGGCAGCTGCCCTTCGGGAGCCATCCGCTCCAAACATTTCACTTATCCGCAACTCTACGGAGAGGTTTTGGAAGCGTTGCAGTAAGATCCGGCAAAGAACATGCCTGAAGAGAGGAAGACACCAATGAATGCAGCAAAAAACGGACAAAACACCGAATTCTCCCTGGGGAAAATTCTTCCAGCAGAGAAAGGTGTCGCACACGCCGTTATCGGTTTTTTAAAAAATTCCTTAGAAAAAAAACATTTGGATGCCGTCTTGATCCCGAGCAAAATACCCAACACGGAAGCGTACACTTGGCTGCTGGTGCAGGATGTCTCTTTGCTCGATTCATGCCATCCGCTGCCTCCGGTTATGACGGTTCAAGGAGGGAAAGCCCTCTCGAGCTTGACCAAACGAGGAGACCTTGAAGAGAAAGTGGCGGCTGTCATGCGACCCTGCGAAGTTCGGGCCGCCGTCGAGCTGTTCAAACTGAAACAGATCGATTTGAACAACATTACCCTCATCAGCATAGATTGCCCGGGCGCAATGCCGCTCCGAGACTATATCGATGATCCGGCAAATGTGATGGAGGCCTTTGAGAACACCCTTGAAAAATGGGAAGAAAACGATTCCTTGAGGCCCGTTTGCCAAATCTGCCATCATTTCAGTCTTCTCTCTCCCACCCCGTCCGCTCTCCAAAACGATTCCATTCCAAAGGGTGAAGCCGAAAATTCCCCCTCCGATCTCCACATCGGACTAATGAGCGATACAAACGACAAAATCTTTATCATCCCCACCTCATCCAAAGGACAAGATCTTTGCGACAAAATGGATCTCGGCGCCCGGGAGAAACTGGAAGACTGGGAATCGAAGGTGACTGAAATCCGGGAGAGAAAATTCAAAAAAAGAACCGCCTTTAATGCGGATTTGCAGACAGAGATAGAGGGAGCCGATAAATTTGCCGCTGTATTCGACGACTGCATCAACTGCCACAACTGCCAGAGCGCCTGTCCCATATGCTACTGCCAGCAGTGTTACTTCGACTCACAACTTATGCATCTCACTCCGGAAGATTACTTGGAGAGAGCGAAAAAACGAGGCGCGCTCCGCTTTCCTCTGGATACTCTGTTCTTCCATATCGGACGCATGTCTCATATGGCATTGTCTTGTGTTTCCTGCGGGGCGTGTGAAGACGCCTGTCCCGCCTCCATTCCGGTTGCCCGGGTCTTCACCATGATGGGGGATCGAACTCAAGAATACTTCGATTACACACCCGGTCGAGATCGTGCGGAATCTCTGCCGCTGCAGGCCTTCGAAGAAAGCGAATTCGAGGAGATGGAAACACCGCACGAAGGAGCGGAAACACCAAGTGGGGAGGCGGGCAAAAATGTCTAACGCACTAAAAATACCCGAAAGTACGGAAAACGGACTGAGAACTTATTTTGAGTTTCTACTCTCAGGCAATAAAGTCGAAGGAATCTTTACTCTAAGAAAAATGAATGAGAAAGGAGCCGTATCCTATTCGCTCATTACGGATATCGATGATTTAAAAAATGCCGTCCCTCTCTATCCTAAGATGCCTGTCAACGCAGGACAGGTTCTTTCTAGTTTTACGCTGCAAGGTCCGGCACAAAAGCCTGTCGCGGCTGTCCTCAGACCTTGTGAGCTGAGAGCCTTCATCGAGCTCGTTAAGAGAAACCAGGGCAGCCTGGACAACATCCTGCTCATCAGCCTGACCTGCGGGGGCGTGCTCTCTCTGAAATCACGGCAGGAGAAGACAGGCGGGGATGAGCTGTCCTCGTACTGGGAATCCGTCATCAAGGCTGAGGCCGCTCCCGGCATTCGCGACACCTGTGAAACGTGCGAAGAATTTGTCCCCGGGAATGCCGATCTGGTTGTCGCCACCGTCGGGCAGAAAGATTTCAAAGCCACGTGCACGATCTTTCCAACGTCGACGAGGGGAGAAGAATACATCCAAAATGCACCGGGAAGTGTCGTTTCCGAAGAAATGGACAGCGAGGGAATCCAGGCAATCAGGGAAAAAAGAAAAGAACGCAAGCAAGGGCTCCGTGAAACCTTCGACAAGACACAGCGCGGATTGAAATCCCTGATCGAAACATTCGCACCGTGCCTGGGATGCCACGGATGCCGCCATGCTTGTCCCATATGCTACTGCACGCTGTGCGATTTCGATTCCAAGACTTTTGAGTACCAACCTGTCAGTGTGAGGTCCGAACTCAAGCAAAAAGGCGGCTTCAAAATTCCTCCGGGGAATCTCTTGTTTCACCTGGGACGGATGAGCCATATGGCGGTTTCGTGCGTGAGCTGCGGCATGTGCTCCGATGTCTGTCCTGTCAACATTCCGGTAGCTTTTTATTTCTCGACAGTCGGCGCTTCGCTCGAAAAAGTGTTCGACTATGTCCCGGGAAAAAATGTCGAAGATCTTGTTCCTTCGGGGACACACAAAGAACAGGAATTTGTGGAAATCGGAGAAGCATGACGCCTTCGACGATCGAGGAGAGAAAGGGTAAACGACATGAATGACAAACATACACCAAGCATCATCGGATTCCTCTGCACCTGGTGTTCCTATACCGGGGCGGACCTTGCCGGCACAGCCCGCATGAGAGTCCCGTCTTCATTCAGAGTCATCAGAGTCATGTGTTCGGGAAGAATCGATCCGCTATTTGTGCTCAAGGCATTTCTCAAAGGGGCGGACGGCATCATGATGATGGGCTGCCACCCCGGAGATTGCCATTATCAAAAGGGAAATTACAGCGCCCGCCGCAGATTCGTGATGCTTCAAAACATTCTCGATACCCTGGGTTTGGAGAAAGACCGTATCGGACTCTGGTGGGTTTCTGCATCGGAAGCCCCGAGGTATGCCCAAGTGACCACCGAATTCGCAGAAAAGGTGAAAGAATTCGGACCAAACCCGCTCAGAGAAGAAATATTCCTGTAGTGCTCTCTACACCGCGCATCGGCTCCTCCATGTAATCCTCAGATTCCGCCCGGGAAAGGAGTTTTTAATGACCATCCAAAATTTGGTTTCAAAAAAGATTGTCGATATCCCTAAATCGGCTATTCACGAAATGACGCGCCTCTCCAAAGAGGTGGAAGACGTGGCCTTTCTTTCCTGGGCCAAGCCCACCTCGGGAACCCCCGAGCATATCAACCGCGCCGCCATTCGAGCCCTCGAAGAAAACAAGACCGGCGGCTACTCCGAGACCGCAGGGCTCGAGATCTTGAGGGAGGAAATTGCAAAAAAACTCGAACGCGATAATCACATCAAGGCCGATCCATCGGAAATTCTCATCACCGTAGGTGCCATCGAAGGCCTGTCGGCAGCGATTTTGGCTGCCGTAGATCCCGGCGATGAAGTCATCATTCCCGTTCCCGGCTATTCCACTCATATCCGACAGGTTGTTTTGGCCTCCGGAAAACCGGTTCTTGTTCCCACGATCGAGGAAAAGGGGTTCAAATTGGATTTCGACCGACTTCGAGATGCGCTGACTCCAAAAACCAAAGCGATCCTTTACAGCTCGCCCAATAACCCGGCCGGTTCGGTTTACAGCGAAGCAGAGCTCCGGATGCTTGCGTCGATAGCCCGGGACAACAATTTGTTGGTCATCACCGATGAGGCCTATGAATATTTTGTCTTCGACGGGGAAAAGCATGTCAGTATCGCCTCTTTGGAAGGCATGCGGGACCGGGTCATAACCTGTTACACTTTCACTAAAACCTATGCCATGACCGGCTGGCGCGTCGGCTATCTCCACGCAACCAAGGAATGGATCGCTCAGATCTCCAAAACACATATCCCCCTTTGTATCTGCGCTCCAGTGGTCTCTCAGTATGCAGCCCTGGAAGCCCTGACCGGTCCTCAGGATTGTGTGGTAGCGTTCCGTCGCCACTACCAGAAAACCCGGGACCTCATGTGTGAACGGCTCGACCGGCTCGCCCATGTATTCTCCTATCAGAAGCCCAAAGGATCCTATCTGATGTTCCCTCGAATCGAGCTTCCGGAAGGGAAAGATTCGATGACCTTTGCTAAAAACCTGCTCCAAAAGGCCCGCGTCTCCACGACTCCGGGAATTGCGTTCCGGGGAGAGGGCCACATTAGGATGTCTTTTTGTGTGCCTGAGGAGACGATCCACAAGGCTTTCGACAGGATGGAAGACTACTTTCTGTAATATTTAGGTAAATAAAGAGTTTCTTTTCCGTTTTGTATGGGTGACATGATTGCCATCAGTCGAGATGAAAATATCCCTGGACATTTTCATTCATGACCCGCACAAAATGGAAGAGAGTCAACAAAAAGATCGGCTGTTTTTTGTAACAAAGATAAAAAAATGGAAAAAACCAAAGAGATTCTGAAAGACATTCTAGCCACACTGGAATCGGATTCCGAGGTGTCGGACATCCGCACCTGTGTTTACTGGACAGCGGTCACATCCTCCCGCTGCGGTCTCGCCTCCACCATGGCCGCGTCCATTCCTCCCTCCAAAGGGCACCAGGTGGAATCCGCCGGAAATCTCCTCCCGAGTGGAGCCAGAGCCTTGGCGGGATTGTCTCTTTCCGACCGCATTCTGGAGGCTGCGATAGGTATCGCCGCCATAAACTCCATCTTACCTGTCAATGAATCCTTGGCTGTCGATCTGAACGCCGAAGAGGAACTCCGTTCACGGGGAGAGGGAAAGCGGGTAGCTATCATCGGGCATTTTCCCTTCATCAAAAGGCTCAGGGAGACGGCCGGCGAGCTTTGGGTTTTTGAACTCCCCGGACGCGGCCGCCCCGGGGATATGACCGGCAGGGAGATCGATACACTCCTTCCCCGAGCAGAGGTCGTCGCCATAAGCAGCACCACACTCATCAACCACACCTTGGGAGGTCTCTTGAATCTCATCTCCCCGAAAGCCTACAGGATGATGCTGGGTCCGAGCACCTCTTTGTCTCCGGTATTGTTTGATTACGGATTTCAAGCTCTGTCGGGTTCCATCGTCATCGACCGCAGCCGGGTCCTCGCTTGCATTGGCCAGGGCGCCAATTTCCGCCAGGTGAAGGGTATCCGAAAAATCACCCTCCATCGCAATCGGAACTAGTTAAAAACCCCATCTCAATCAACCTGGATAAATTATATGCAGGCTAAGAACTATTATGAACTTCAAATGAATACAAGGTACTGGAAATGTGCGAAATAGACTAAATGAATGGCCGCTGCAACGCAGTGAGTTTAACCGCGGTTGTACCCCCTCCTTGAACAACAGCTAAATCACAAACGGCGAAATGTGCATGGGGATCAGGGCCGAATAGGAGCAGCCGCTGAATTCAGATCCGTGATTTTTTACCGAGATCGACTCCAGTATCGAACACCTTCGTGTTGAGTTCCAAATCCGATTTACGACTCAAGGACGAAAGCACATCCTTCAAATCTTCATAACCGAAGGGAGTCAATCCCGTGCCCACGGAAAACCCGATGAGGCAGATGTTGGCTGCCCTGACCGCGCCCAATTCCATGGCGATGCCGCTTGAATCGAAGGCGCGAAAGATGATGTCTCTTCGTTTGAGGTGATCGAGTATTGTTTTATCGAAACGGCTTCCATCGGGCATGTTTGCGAAGCACGCCCCTCCGCTTCTCAAAAAGTGAAGGTTTTTGTAAGTCTCCTTCTCCTCCAGAGAATAGAGGAGGTCGGCTGTGCCTCTCCTCACCAAAGGACTCTTGAATCCTCCGAGCTTCATGTGGGCGACGACCGATCCTCCTCTCTGGCTCATGCCGTGGGTCTCGGCACCGGTGACTTCAAGGCCCAGTTTAAGACCCAGCTCCGAAAAAATCCGCGACGAGAAAAGTATGCCCTGTCCTCCCACTCCGGCTAAAATGATCTGCGTTTTCATTCGACCTCGACTATAGCCCCCCTGGCACAAACGTTGATGCACACGCCGCAGTCGATACAGAGTTTACGGTCGATCAGCGCTCTCTCATTCTCTTCATCGAAGAGCAGTGCCGGACACTCGAAATGATCGATGCAGTACCGGCACCCGTTGCAGTCATCGGTTATTTCAACCTTGATCCGGTTTTCTTCCAAGCCTTCCGGATAACGGATGAGACAGGGATGCCGGGCGATGATCACCGCGATACCTCCATCCTCGGCTTTCGTATGGGCATAAGCATCTTTCAGCAGCTTGATCAAATCCTGGACATTGTATGGGTCGATAGTGCGGAGCCATTTCACACC
>JAFGNQ010000227.1 GCA_016926925.1 Candidatus Aminicenantota bacterium | reverse complement strand
CAGCAGCGGCAAGGATGCAGCCCATAAAGCTGAAATGAACGGCTGCAAATGGACTGAAACGGAGCCGATGCGGCAAGAACGGCTCGCCGAAGGTAAAAACTGCCGATGATAGGAATTTTAAGTCTTTTGAGGTGGAGCATCGGCAGCGTTTATGGATAATTCAGGCTTACTGTATGTTAGGGAGTTAAGAGTGCCTGCAGATAAGGATAAAGCTAAAAAGGACCTTTACGAGAAAACAGTAGCCTCCTATGGCCAAGCTGCCAAGGCGTTTCGTCGAGGGGACTGCCAAAAGGCGAAAGAATATTTCGAGGCGTTTGTCGAAAAATTTCCGAATGAGAAAGAGCTGGTTGACCGTGCTCAAATCTACTTGAAAATTTGCCGAGATAAGGGGAAAAAAGATACTATTCCTCTCCAAACATTTGAGGATTACTACGAAATGGGTGTCTATCGCATGAATCAGGGAGACTATGAGGAAGCCCTCAAGCTTTTCAAAAAGGCTCTGGATAAAAACCCGGACACCGGAAAAATCCTCTATCTCATCGGAAAAACGAATTATAAAATAGGACAGAATGAAGAATTTTTCGTAAACCTCAAGGCTGCCATTCAAAAAGACAGCTCCATCAGAGTATTTGCCCAGAACGACCCGGATATAGAAGAGTTGAAAGAGGATAAGAAATTTAAAGTTATCACCAAGCTTGCATGAACAAAGGCTTTTCCGTTCTCGTCCTCGCCGCAGGAAAGGGAACCCGTTTTAAGTCGGACGCAATAAAGGTTCTCCACCATCTGATGGGTCGAACCATGCTTCAACTCGTCGTGGACACAATCCGTGGTTTGGCTCCGAACGAAATATTTGTGGTTGTCGGCTATCAAAAAGACGACATCATAAAGCAGCCTTTTGCCCGAGACCTGCGTTTTGTCACACAAGGCAGTCAATTGGGCACGGCCCATGCCGTCCTTGCCGCCGAGCCGGAACTGAGGAAATCTCAGGATAAGGATATCCTTGTCATCAACGGGGATCTGCCGCTTTTAAAGACCGAAACCCTGAAGCCTTTTCTTAAGCATCACCAGGCGACGGAAAATTCCTTGACGTTTATGACGACGGACTTGGAAAATCCTGCAGGATTCGGGCGTGTCTTCTTGGAAGGAAGAAGCCTGAAAATTATCGAGGAAAGGGATGCGACTCCACTCCAGCGAAGAATCAAAGAAGTCAACGTCGGAATCTATCTTTTCAGGATTAAAGATCTCGTACAAGCCCTTCCGAAAGTTACCAACGCGAACAAAAAAGGGGAGTTCTATCTCACCGATTTGATTGCCATATTGGGAAACCAAGGAAAGACCGTCGGCACATACAAGACCTTCCGCAACGAAGAGATTGTGGGAGTCAACGACCGGTATGAACTGGCGAGGGCGACCGAGAGTCTTCGGCTGCGAAAAATCATGACACTCATGAAGAGTGGAGTGACGGTCTATGATCCCTCTTCGACCTGGATCGACCTGGATGTCAAAATCGGGAGAGACACCACCGTCTATCCCTCCGTAATCATCGAAGGGAATTCTGTGATCGGCTCGCATTGCACGCTCTATCCCCATGTTCATATCCTCAATTCCAGGTTGGGAAAGGGTGTGACCATCCTATCGTCGACTATGATCGAACACAGCCGTATCGAAGAAAAAGCACAGGTGGGGCCCTTTACTCATCTTCGGCCGAAGACAATCATAAAAAAAGGAGCAAAAGTCGGAAATTTTGTCGAGATGAAAAATACGGTCTTCGGCCGGAACTCCAAAGCCGGACATCTCTCTTACTTGGGAGATGCGGAGGTAGCGGATGAAGTCAATATCGGTGCCGGAACCATCACCTGCAATTACGATGGAGTGATGAAGAGAAAGACCAGGATCGAATCAGGCGCTTTTATAGGCTCCGGAACAGAGCTTGTTGCGCCGGTCACTGTTGGGAAAAATGCTTATGTAGGTGCAGGATCGACCATCACCAAGGATGTGTCGCCGGAATCTCTTGCCGTATCCCGAAGCAGACAGTTTGAAAAAAAAGGCTGGGCTCGGAGAAAAAGGAAGAAATAATGTGCGGCATAATCGGCTATATCGGTGCCAAGGATATTGTCTCCGTCCTTGTAGAGGGGCTGAAAAAGCTCGAATACAGGGGCTACGACTCTGCCGGGATTGCTGTTGTCGATCAGGGGCGAGTCCAACTCAGGCGAGTGAAAGGGAAAATCCTGGATCTGGAAAACAGCCTGGGAGGTGATTCGATCAACGGGCAGTACGGGTTAGGTCATACCCGGTGGGCGACTCACGGCCGGCCTTCGGAAGAGAATGCCCACCCTCACAGGGATTGTACAGGTACGATCGTCGTCGTTCACAACGGAATCATAGAAAATTACTCCAGGCTGAAAAACAAACTCAAAGCTGAAGGCCATCAGTTCAAGACAGAGACGGACACCGAAATCATTGCCCATCTTATCGAAAAACACTTTGACGGCGTTTTGGAAGCGGCCGTTCAGAAGGCTATCCGGGAGCTCGAAGGCACTTTTGCCATTGCGGTGCTTTCCACCCGGGATAAGGAAAAGATTGTGGCCGCCAAATCCGGACCGCCGGTTTGTGTCGGCGTGGGAGAGGACGAATATCTCGTCTCATCGGATATCAATCCTTTGTTGAGTCATACCAGGAATATCGTCTTTCTGGAAGACGGAGAAATGGTGGTCATTCGAAAGGACAGTGTTCAATTCAAGGATTTTAATGGCAATGTTCTAGAGAAAAAACCCGAGCATCTGACCTGGTCGCCTCTCATGATCGAGAAGAGGGGTTACAAACACTTCATGCTCAAGGAGATTTTCGAACAGCCTCAGGTCCTGCGGGATACTTTCGAAGGAAGGATCTATCTGGATACGGGGGCGGTCAATCTCGGGGAAATCCGAATCGAGCCCGCACTTCTAGAGAATCTCGCGAGAGTCGTGATCATTGCCTGTGGAACTTCGTTCCATGCCGGACTTGTGGGGAAATATTTGATCGAGACTTTGGCGCGAGTTCCGGTGGATGTCGAATGGGCATCCGAGTACCGTTACCGTGACTTCATCCTCGATAACAAGGCTTTGGTTGTCGTCCTCTCACAGTCGGGAGAGACGGCGGATACATTGGCGGCCTTGAGAGCCGTGAAGAAGCAGAATCCATTGACGCTTGCTATCTGCAACGTGCGCGTATCGTCCATTGCAAGAGAGGCTATGGGACTTCTTGCCACTCATGCCGGTCCTGAAATCGGAGTTGCCGCTACCAAGACGTTTTCAGCACAAATGGGGGCCCTGGCCCTTCTGGCCGTCTATCTTGCTCAGATCAAAAAAACGGTTGGTGCCAAGGAGAGCTTCGATCTCATCAAGGAATTGCAGCGCATCCCGCAAAAAATCGAGACTATTCTCGGTGCAGCCAAGGACATCGAAAGAATGGCCCTGGATTTTGTCTCCTTTTCTCATTTTCTATATCTGGGACGGTGGATCAATTTCCCTATCGCGCTGGAAGGAGCGCTGAAGCTGAAAGAAATCTCGTACATGCATGCCGAGGGCTATGCAGGAGGAGAGATGAAACATGGCCCCATTGCATTGATCGATGAAAAAATGCCCTCGATGGTTATCGTGCCCAGGGACCGGGTCTATGACAAGATGTTGAGCAATATCTCGGAAATCAAGGCCAGGACCGGCCATGTTGTTGCCGTTGCATTCGGAGACGATGATGAGATTCGAGACAAGGTGGATCGCGTCATTCCCATTCCGACGACGCATCCTCTCTTCACTCCCTTTTTGACGACTGTGCCGCTCCAGCTTTTTGCTTATTATATCGCAGCCAGCCGAGGCGCCGATGTCGATCAGCCGCGAAATCTCGCCAAGAGCGTCACCGTCGAATAAAAAAAACCGCCTGTCCCTTTTTTGTTTTTACCATGAAAGTTTGATAAGGATTCTCGCCTGACGCGGCTGCTGCCTTCCCCAAACCGCACCGAAGATCGGGATGTCCTCTTTGACGTAGGAAATAGGTGTTTGACTGTTCAAGAGATTGAAGATGTCCAGCCGTACTGTCAGCCCCATCGAAGGGAGCAGCCGGATGCCTTTCAGATCGAAAAATTTTTCGACTCCCAAATCGAGGTAAGTATGGGCCGGGGTTTTTCTGGTTCCCCGTGTTTCCGGAAAAGCGTAGTAGCCTCCAAAAAACGGGACATATCCCAGTTTCTCCCAGTAGTATCCTGAGATGTATTCGATAGAGGTCGAAAACGAGAGGCCATAAGGCCCCAGATAAAACAGGTTGAGTTTGATATTGTGGTCGATGGAGTAGGGGAGTGTCCCGTACCAGCCTTCGTCGCCGAAGCCTCTTCCTCCCAAACCGCCTAAACTGTAATCTACATATTCCTTGATCGCTTCCAGTCCGGGAAGGTTGGGAACGAAGAGATGATTACCGAAGAGGCCCAGGTAGTTCGTGCTTCCTTCCTCTTGGGACCAGGAACCATATTCGACCTGGCCCGGATTCGTGCCTTTTGCGGAAGAATGGCTGTAGGATGCGTTCAGATAGAATTTCCGGCCGATGCGGCCGTTCACTTCCAGTTCGAATCCCTGGTAGTTTCGCCTTTTGTACTCGAAGTTGTCATAGAGATACCGGTAAAGCGTCTCGGTATCGAAAAGGGCCAATATCTCCAGCAAATCGTTGGCACTTGTTCGAACATACCGTGCCGCAACAGCCCAATCCCGCCCCAGCCTTCGATCAAATTCGATGAGATACCGCGTAAGGAAATTGGGCTTCAAACGCTCCGCGATCTCGAAGCCCTGAAGCTTCTGTTCGTTCTCGAATTCCCAGTTCGCCGGCTTTTTGAGCTCGCTTGCGGAGGGATTTTCCGCTCCCTGCCAGCGGTAAGTCCGGAACGTCAGTCCCGCCCCTGAATTGAGCAAGCCCATGGGCATGGTCGTAATGGAATCGGAGAACCGCCCCCAGCCGAGCTTGAGCACATTGGCTCCGTCCCCCGTGATGTCCAGAGCCGCGGACAGGCGCGGAGAGAGAAAATCGATGAGGCTCCAGGACCAAAGTTTTTCCTTGTTGTTGTCCAGCACCATCTGCGTCTGGCTTCTCATTCCCAGCATGACCGTCACCCTGCCCCATGTGACTTTATCCGCAAAGAAAAGACCGATGCCGTGAGAAAAGTTGGTGAAGTCGAACGTCCCGTACTCATAGAAAAACGAAGGCGTCTTTTGTCCCTCCCTCCAGCTCTGCCAGTAATATTTAGTTCCCGCATCGAACCCGTTTCCAGGGAAAATGTCGTCGTCTTTTCCGGTGAAATCCACGGCAAATTGAGAGTCGAATGCATAGTACTCGAAACCTAATTTGAATTCGTGCTGGCCGAAATTGTCCGTATCGAAAAACTTGGTGAATTTGATGTTGAAATCCAGTCTCTTCGAGTCATCGATGACATGGCCGTAAGAATTGTTGATGTTCCGACCCAGGTCTTCGATGTAGAACTGTGCCGGCCCCAAATCACCGTCCACCGGATCCGTAAGCATATTCCTTGCCACCCGCCCGAATCCCGCTTCGACGAATGCCGTCGGACTCAAAATTCCTTTGTAGTTGATGCGGAAGAGGAAATCGGAGAAACGGTTTTCGTCAAAAAGTTCGGGAATTCCGATGCCGCCCAATTGACCCATGGATTTATGGTAGCTCGTCGTCAGCGAAAGATTGTGATGGCTGTTGAATGCATAGCTGAATTTGGCGAACAAGTTGTTCCGCTGTGTGGACAGCGCCCCCCCCGGAATCATAAGATAATCCACCGTGTCTTCACGGGTTTCGGTTGTATCCGTAAAAAGATTTTCCGAGATGAAAAACCATAATTTGTCTTTGATGATCGGTCCTCCCAGATTCAGATACCAGTTGGCGTTCGAGAAGTAATCCGCCTCGCTGACAACGGCAAGCTGGTCCTCCCGCCCGGCTTGAAGGTTTTTGTTCTGGAAGACAAGGGAGAATTCTCCCGAAAAGTCGTTCCCCCCGCTTTTTGTGACCATATTGATGACGCCGCCTTGTGCGGAACCGTATTCCGGGCTGAAGGGATCCGATATCACTTGAATTTCCTCGATGGAATCGTAATTCAGGGGCATCCCCGAGCTCCTCAACCTGACGCCGCTGATGGAAAGTCCGTCAAGAATCCAGTTATTTCCCTCCTCGCCTTCACCGCGGATACTCGGTTGTCCTTCGATGGCCACGCCCCGCCTCGTATTGACTCTGACCCCTGTTACACCCGGCGCAAATTTCACGACATCCACGACTGTGCGGTTCTGGGAAGGGAGTTTCTCCATCTCTTCACTTCCGAGATAATAGCTTGTATCTATAGAAGTCTTGTCAATGAGGGGAGACGCCGCTATCACCACGATCTCTTCTTTTATCTCGGACACGGGCATAGTCATATTCACCGTCGTAACTTTCCCCAATCGGACTGTGACATTCTCTTGAACCGTGGGTGTGAAACCATCCAGCTCGAAAGTCAGGGTGTATCGTCCGATTGGAAGGAGAGGGAACAGGAATTCTCCGTTTTGTGACGTCAAAACCGAACGAATCCCTTGCATGCTGGCGCTTTTGGCGGAGATTTCTACACCCGGAAGTCCTTCTCCGTTTTCATCTGCGACCCTGCCCTGGATTTCGCCGGTCTCCGTAGCCGCCAGGCCTATCGCCATAAAAAAAATCAATCCCATGAAAAACACTATGGGTTTCGGATTTTTCATTGTGACACCTTTAGTTTTTGTGTGTGTTGCTTACGAATTGCATCGAATCGTTTTTCTATCGACATGATAGCACTTTTTATAAAGGGTAAAAAATGTCGATTATAAAAAAAATACACAGTCCCATCGCAATAAAGAGTAACTGCCAAGAAAAATGCACCTGAATCCGAAGGGCCGGATGATGCGAAAAAGAGTTCAAGTCAAGCCACAGAGATTGAATGAAACGGGGGTCAGGCTGTCTTGTTGCGCTGTTTTTCCACTTTTTTTACATGAAAAACTCTCTGGAAAGCAGCTATGTTCGAGATCAGGGCGATGAATATCAAGATGCCTATGATGACAGGCACGTAGATGTCTAAAAGCGGGCCGATGATGGCGCCCAGAGAAACCAAAACGATCCGCTCGGCCCTCTGCATGATGCCGACCTTGCATTCAATCCCGAGGCCCTCGGCTCTGGCTCTGGTGTAGCTGACCATCGTCGAACCGAGAAATGTGAAGAATAAAACCCAAATGGCCCAGTGATTTCGAAAGTAATAGGCTAATCCCAGATAGACAAAGAATTCCGAATATCTATCCAATGTGGAGTCGAAAATGGCGCCGAAGACAGTGGTTCTCATTGTCTTGACTGCGACCATGCCGTCCAGGATATCGAATATGCCGCAGAGGATGAGCAAACCCGCCGCCCAAATGGGGTGCTCCATACCGAAGAATACACCGGAGCCCAATCCCAGCAGCAGCGCTAAGACTGTCAATGTGTTCGGTGAAAATTTGAGTTTTATAAAAAGAACAACGGTTCTTTCAATAAGTTTGTGGACGAAAAGGAGCAGAGGTTTCGGCAGCAAGCGTAAATTTTTTTGTTTGTCATTCATCGCGCAAACCCTCGTTATAATCGCTTCGAATCTGGAACTTTACTCCAATACACTCCGAAATTCAAGTCTCAGGGAATCCCGATAGCTTGAATTGTCAGTTTGCCGGGAAGGAAGCACCGTTTTCGCGGTGATCTCAAATCCAATGATAAGAATGAGTGCTCGTCACAGTCTGTTTTCGTCGAAGACCCCCCCCACCTCCACCATGCGACTCAAACGAACTGTGACTCGCACAGGCTTTCCCCTGCCAACATGCGCTGCATTCGAACGATGGCTTCACTTTTTCCCTTATCCCCATAGCCCGTTCTATGAAACGGAAATGTGTAGGTATGTCTGGAATGTATCCCGGGAATGTGTTGACTTAGCAGGTGCGGAGTTATACAGTGTTTCCGTTCGATTCATGAATGTCTTCCGGACTGTTTTTCTGGAAAAAGCCCGAAAGCTTAAATAAAATCATTCATCCATTTAATCTCGATAAAGGAGGATGCGAGCATGACATGCAAGAATTTTTCCGGATTTTTAATTTCATTTTTTTGCCTTTTTATCATTTTCCAGCCTTTTTCTCTGTATGGAGGAGAAACATATGTCATCAAGGCGGATAAGATTTACACGGCTACCGCCGGTGTTATCCCAAACGGTATGATCCTCGTCAAGGACGGCAAGATCGCCCGCGTGGGAAAAGACTTTTCCGTTCCTAAAGGGACAAAATTCATTAAGGCGGATGTGGTGCTTCCCGGATTGATCGATATCCATTGCCATTTGGGTGTCTACAGCATTCCGTTCGTGCAGGAAAACTCCGATGGGAACGAGATGACCAATCCTATTACCCCTCAGGTCAGAGCTTTGGATTCCTTCAATTTCGACGACCCGGCCATCAAAGCCGGGCTTGCCGGGGGTGTGACTACGGTGGTCTCACGGCCCGGAAGCGGTAACATCATCGGCGGGACGAGTGTGGCGGTCAAGCTCAAGGATGCCTCCCCTTCGGAAATGGTTCTGAAAGAAGATTGCGACTTGAAAATGGCCATCGAAGGCAACCCCGTCGGCGTCTACGGAAGTAGAAAGCAGATGCCTTCGACGCTCATGGCTGTTTATTTCATGGCGGAAAAAGCTTTTCTCGATGCTCAGGACTACATGAAGAGCTGGGAGAAATATGAAAAAGAGAAGAAAGACAACAAAGACGCCGTGCCGCCCAATAGAGATTTGGGAAAGGAAAATCTTGTCAAAGCCTTAAAAAGGGAAATTCCCGTACATATCCATTGTGCCACAGCCTCGGAAATCGCGAGCTGCATCCGGTTGGCGGATGCATTCAATCTCAAGCTGAGCCTCGGGCACTGCTATTATGCCCACTTGATTATCGATGATATTGCCGATCGTAAGGACGTCTATTTCAATACGGGACCGCCCATGTTTTTCACGTATTATGATGACATCCTCCATTTTAAGCACAATCCGGCTATTCTGGCCGATGCCGGGCTGAAGGTGTCTCTACAGACGGACGCTATCGGAGGAGGCCAGCAGAACCTCCTTCATCTGGCTGCACTCTGTTACAGATACGGAATGAAGGAAGAGGATGCCGTCAAGGCTATCACGATTCATGAGGCCGAAGCCATCGATCTTCAAGATAGAATAGGGAGCATAGAGGAAGGCAAGGATGCCGATTTCGTCTTACTGGACGGGGATCCCTTCGAGATGACGACCTCTGTCCGGAAAGTCATCATAGACGGCAATGTGGAATATGAAAACGAAATGGAGGAGTTGCAGAATGCTTCCTCTCCCGAGCCTTCCGCCGCATCAGGAGAACTGAGTCTTCCTAAGGACTTTGCAAACGCGAAGAAATTCGCCTTGAGGGGAGGCACCGTATTCACCATGGCCGGCGCCCCGGTCCGAAACGGTGTGATTCTCGTCGAAAACGGCAAAATCAAACAAGTGGGAGCGGATGTGTCTGTTCCCGATGGATATCCTCTCATCGATGCCGGAGAATTCGTCGTCATGCCGGGGTTGATTTCAGCCCGATCCTACGTCGGGATCTCATCCAACTGGAGAAACCAGAGTTCCATCGACGAAATTTCCAAACCGGTGGTTCCCGAGATGGAAGTGAAACATGCCATCGAGCCCCAAGCCCCGCACTTCGCCTTCTGCCGGGAGCTGGGCATCACGACCGTTATGGTAACGCCGGGAAACAGGAATGTCCTTGGAGGGCAGGGCGTGGTGGTCAAGACCGAAGGTGCGGTCGTCGACAAGATGATTGCCAAGGACAAGGCCGTGATGGTCATGGGTCTCGGCGCTTCCGCTAAACGAGAGAATCAGATGCCGTCCACTCGAATGGGCGTGGCTGCTTTGCTAAGGGAAACCTTGACCCAGGCTAAAGATTATAGAGAAAAAACCGAAAAATACGCAAAGGATAAGCAGGGAACCGAGCCCCAAAAAGATTCGGCCATGGAAGCCCTGCTCCCTGTTTTGAAGGGCGATACCCCGATGCTGGTTCACTGTGAGCGCAGAGACGATATCCTGACTGCGCTTCGAATTGCGGATGAGTTCGGTCTAAAAGTGATCTTTGACGGAGTCACGGATGCCTACAAAGTTGTCGAGGAGATCAGAAAAAGAAATATCCCCGTCATCCTTGAAGATCTGTACCGGGGAGCTGGCAGCATCGAAGACAAAGGTTTCAACCCTGAGAATCCGGCCATACTTTCCAATGCCGGCGTAAAAATCGCCTTTCGGTCGAATGAAGGTGCGTGGTATTCTCCCGGGGTCGCTTGGTCGGGAGGCGATCTGCTCGAAATCGCGGCTATGGCCGTGAAATACGGTATGTCCGAAGAAGCCGCGCTCAAAGCCGTGACCATCGATGCCGCTGAGATTATCGGCGTGGATGATCGGATCGGAAGCTTGGAGCCCGGGAAGGATGCCGATATCCTTATTCTGAGAGGACATCCCTTGCGGATTCGTTCGGTTCCGGAAACGGTTTTCATCGACGGAAAACTGGTTTACAAGCGCCGGGCAGGCGAGCGGATGAACTGAATTCCGGGATTAATGCGAGGAAAACAATGCAAATATTTAAAAATCATAAAATCATCGGAACATTAGCCGGGATATTGCTGCTTTTTTGTTTTGTCGGTCTTTCGGCTGATGAGGACGTTTTAGCCTTTCGAGCCGGCCGCATCATCACCGTCACACAGGGAACCATCGACAATGGGATACTGCTCGTCAAAGGAGGAAAGATTGCCGGCATAGGACAAAATATTGCGATTCCACAAGGGGCGAAAGTGATCGATGCCGCAAAATACACGATCCTCCCGGGTCTTATCGATTCTTTTACGAACCTGGGAACAACAGAGATCGAGTCCTTGGGTAGCGATTTTGACGAGGCCACCTCTCCCGTTACCCCTCATTTAAGGATCGTAGATGCCATCAATCCGGAAAACAGCTTCATTTCCATAGCCCGAAGGAGCGGAGTGACGGTCGCGCTTACCGCACCGGGCGAGGGGAATCTTCTTTCCGGACAGAGCGCTCTGATCTGTCTCTCCGGGGATACCGTCGAAGATATGGTGCTCAAGGTTCCTGTGGCTGTTCACGGAAACCTGGGTGAATTACCGAAGCTCCGTTACGGGGCGAAACAACAGATGCCGTCCACCCGCATGGGCGCCGCAGCTTTGCTCAGGCAGACATTGATCGATGCCCGTGAGTATGGGAACAAGGTCCTGGCTTACGAAAAAAAGCTCGCAGACTACAGGAGCGGCAAAAAGGGGGATAAAAACGAGGGAGAAGAAGAGAAAGGAAAACAAGATAAGGAAAAAGAGGCAGCACCCACGCCGCCGCCTAGAGATTTCAAGCTGGAGCCGCTGCTTCCGGTTCTCAAAGGAGAAATGTGCCTGATCGTCCGGGCAAACCGGCTGGACGACATTCTTACGGCGCTGAGGATAGCCGATGAGTTCCGGCTCAAGATCGTTCTGAATCATGGAGCGGAAGCTTACAAAATTGCCGATGAACTTGCAGTAAAGAACATTCCCGTTCTCGTCGGCCCTCTTGCCGACTATTACCAGAGAATAGAAACTCAAGGCGCTCTTTTCGAGAATGTCGTCAAACTGCACAAGGCCGGAGTCAAGGTCGCTTTTCAGACCGGTTCCGTGCAGAATGTTTCCGACCTCCTTTATCAAGCCGAAAAGGCTGTCAGTTACGGGCTTCCATATGATGAGGCTCTTAAGGCGCTGACTCTATATCCGGCTCAAATATTCGGTGTGGATGATAGCATCGGTTCTTTAGAGAATGGGAAAGCGGCCAATCTGGTCGTGTTCGAAGGAGAGCCGCTCAAGCGTTTGTCTCGCGTTAAAATGGTGGTTATCAAAGGGAAAGCTTTCGAGGTGAGGTAAAATTCCCGGAAAAGTACTTGCCTTCGCAAAAATAATACAGGAGACGGCGAATTTCTCGGTCCCTCGATTCTGCCGGAGCTCACGGAGAATTCTCTTATTGAATTATAAGAGCCGAAATGAAAACATACCGGCATCTAATGTTATAATAGCAGTCAAGTAGGAGATCGATATGGACATTCAAGGTAAAAAGGCAATCGTTACCGGTGGCGACAGAGGAATCGGACGGGCGATAGCAGTCGCCTTAGCCAAAAAAGGCGCCGATGTTGCCGTGAATTTCTACACGAATGAAACCGCAGCGGAAACAACCCTCGAGTTGATTTCAGGTTTCGGCCGAAATGCCATTAAGATACAGGCGGACCTGAGGGATTTCAACCAAATCGAGGATATGGTTTCGGAAGTGAGAAAAAAATTCGGTGCCATCGATATCCTGGTGAACAACGCCGGCATTTCAGGCTCAAACACGACTCTGGAGAAAATTCCCATAGAGGAGTGGAGAAATGTTATTGAGCTCAACCTCACCGGAATGTTTCTCTGCTGTAAAACGGCGGCGAAGGAGCTGAAGAAAGCGCACGGAAAAATTGTCAACATTTCTTCCATTGCGGGGAAAATGGGAGGGACTATCGGCTGTCACTATGCAGCCTCGAAAGCCGGAGTCATCGGACTGACTTTCGCTCTGGCCGGGGAACTCGCGCCCCTGGTTACAGTGAATGCCATCGCTCCCGGCCCTGTAGATACGGATTTTATTTCGCCGGCGAAAAAGAAGGATCTGGCCATGAAGACACCCTTCGGAAGGATCGCGACACCGGATGAGATCGCGCACACGGTGATTTATCTGCTGGAAAACGACTATGTTTCCGGAGAAGTAATCGACGTCAACGCCGGCCGCTACGTGGATTGAAAGCAAGAAGGGGAACAGACTTTTTTTTCAGAAATAAAGGGGGAACTGCCCGTCACCTTTTTATACTACGAAAGTTTTTTGGCTTTGCGGCTCCAATAAAAATAGGCGGGAAGCCCCAGCAGAATGATAACCAAGCCTGCCAGAGCGTTATAGAATTCGTTGATCAAAGTGTTTACGGAAATGAGGAAGGCCAAAAGAATGAAGATTATTGGAGTTACGGGATACCCCAACGTCTTGTAGGGCCGCGGAAGGTCGGGCCTTTTTTTTCTCAGAATGATGACAGCGGCAACCGTCAATCCGAAGAAGATCCACTCCCCGAAAATGACATAGGTGAAGAGCTGCTCGAACGTGCCCGAAACGCTGAGCACAATGCTCCAGGCTCCCATGGCTAAAATCGAAACATGAGGTGTCAAAAATTTTATGTGGACACTGGAGATTTTCTTGAAAAACAACCCATCTTTGGCCATGGCGTAATACACCCGTGGGGAAGTCAGCAGGACTTGATTGGCTGCTCCTGTTATGGAAGATAGGATGATGATGGCTATGATGGATGCTCCGAGAGGCCCGATGATCAAGCTCATGGCATCGCTGGCAATCCGGTCGGATTTAGCGATTTCGCTGGCGGGGAAAACATAGAGGTAGGCGAGATTTGCGGCGATATAGATTCCTATGACGGACAGAGTGCCGATAAAAATCCCCCATGGGATGTTTTTGCCCGGATTTTTTGTCTCTCCGGCGCTGTAGGAAGCCGCTTCCCATCCTTTGTACGCCCAGAGAACGGCTACGAATGCCACCCCGAAGCTGCCGACCAGGCTCCAGGAGAAGGCTGCGGGCTTTGGCGAAACGAAATTTGCGGGATTTCCTTTACCTAAAATGAAAATTACCGCACAAACCCCTGCCAAGGCGACAAACTTGATAGCTGTCAAAAGGTTTTGAAAGTTGGCTCCCCAGCGCACGCCGATATAATTGATCGCAACCAGGACGACAACGAAAACGACCGCTACGATCTTTTCTCCGAATGCGGAGAGCTTAAAAAAGTAGGGGAGATATTTGGAAGAGAAGGCAACAGCCAGCGTGGCGATGGCGCCTGTATCGATCACCAGGAAGAGAGTCCACCCGAACAGGAAGGCGATGAGCTTTCCGAAGGATTCCCTGAGAAAGACATAGCTCCCGCCGGCATGCGGGTAGGCGGCCGCCAATTCAGAGAAGGCGAGGGCGCCGAAGAAACTCAAAAGGCCTCCGATGATCCAGACGGCGAATATGAGAAGCGGTGCTTTCACTTCCGTGGCTATGGCTGCCGGAACGATGAATATGCCCGATCCGATAATGCCTCCTACCACGATTCCCACGATATCCCAGAGCCCCAAAACTCGAGGCAAGCTCTGACCTTGAGAATCGCTGTCTTTTGCATTCTGAATTTTATTTTCCATTATGCCTCTTCAGTGTATCATGCAATGCGCATTTTTTTCTGTTGCTCTAGTATACACATACAGATCTATAATGCAAAACATATCCAAAT
>JAFGNQ010000226.1 GCA_016926925.1 Candidatus Aminicenantota bacterium | reverse complement strand
GAAAACCAGAGTGAGATAATAAAGCCAGGACACATACAGGGGGGACATATTTTGTGTATTGCAGAAGAGGATGAGTATGATGACGCTCATCTGGCAGACGGTCGAGATCTTCCCTGATAAGGTGGGGGGGAAAGTTTTCTGCCCGATGCGTTTGTAGAGAATGATGACGCCTGTGACAATATACAAGTCTCTGCCGATAATGGTCAAGGTGAGCCAAGCGGGGATGACGTTCGGGGTGCTGAGGGATGGCAGACTGAGCGCGATAACGGCCGACGTCATCAGCAATTTGTCGCCCAAAGGATCGAGCAGGGCACCGAGTTTGGATTTTTGCTTGAGAAGCCGTGCGGCGATTCCATCAAGAAAATCGGTGGATGCCGCAATAAAAAAAACGGTCAGGGCACCCATCATGTTGTGTCGGATCAACATGGCGAGGAATAGTGGAATGAGGAGAACTCTAGTCAAGCTGAATAGATTGGGGATGGTGAATAGAAGTCCAAGGCTCATGTTAACCATTTATTAAAAATCATCAATCCCATGCGTCCAGATGAAGGCCCCGGCGTCGCAACTCTGCAGAAATTTTCAGCATATGTCATTGGAACCCATTTCGTTGCCGCCATCGGGGGCTTCTCATTTGATCAATGCCAGGATAAGTTCAGTCAACCTGCCGGCTTCCTGTCCTGAGACCGCCTGATCAGGATGGAATTCCCTGTCACCGGAAAGATCCATGATGTCATAGGAAATCATGAGCAGGATGGGGCGATAGTAGTAATTACCTGCAGAAACATCCGAGATCCGTATTTTATCAGGAGGAATCTGCTGGATAAAACTGTGTCCTTTTCTTTTGAGATGCTCGATAAGGCGGAAGAGAATCTCGGCCATTTCAGCTCGTGTGATGATCTTTTTCGGTTGGAATGTATGATTGGGGTAGATATCAAGTACTCCCAAAGAGGCCATTTGGAGGATGAAGGTGCTCGCCCATGAGGTGGAGATATCGATAATGATCGGGGGCTTGCCTGAGGGCTCATCGATGATATTTTTGAACTTGACGCTCAGCAGAGCGGCCACTTCCTCTTTTGAAATTGCATCCGAGAATTGAATCGATTCATACTGGCTGGGCAATTCGAAAATACCCAAACGGTTTTTTATGGTTTCCAGTCTTTTTTGGATCTCTTTGTTGTCCGGTTCCGCTTGACTGATTTCTTCGAAGAGAGGCAGGCTCTTTTTGAGCTCACCGGCTTGGAAAAGTGTATCGGCGTATTCTTTTTTTATATCGATACTTTGAGGGACTTGGGAGTAGACGGCATGGAGATGAAGGAGCGTGCTTTGAAAATTCCCCTCTTCCTTATAGATCCTGGACAAGGCAATATGGGCTTCGGTCAAGTCCGGTGAGTAATGGAGGGCTTTGAGATAGGCTTCTTTGCTCTTCTCAGTGTCAGCAGCAGAAAGGAATCCCTTGGCTTCACGCAGCAACTCTTCTGTCCTGCGGAAGCTGATATCCGCGAGTCGAGGTTTGGCCCATGAATTGTCCGGATCCTCTTTCAAGATTTCTCGGTACTCTGTGAACGCGAGATCCTCCTGTCCTGTCTCCTGGTATATCTGGGCGAGTCCAAAATGGGACAGGGTCATTTCAGGGAATTCGGAGAGTGATGTCTTGAAGTACTCTTCCGCCCTCAGAGGATAACCCATGATATAGGATACATAGCCTAAGCCTACATAGTAGAACGGGTTTTGAATCCCCAGCTTCGATATCATTTTTTCAGCTTTTTTTGCCCGGCCTTCTCGAATGTTTTTCCACGCATCTTCCACGAGAATCCTTTCATCCAGAGAGAGATCCGCGACGATGGATTGGGGCAATTCTCCCGTATAAATATTTGGGGGTGCGGGTTGATATGTCACGCACGACCAAAGAATCAATGAGACCATCAGTGCGAGCCATAGAATCCTTTTCACCAATGTGTTTCTCCTCTATTGATATAAGGCAAATAATTCAAAATATGTTTCGGGTTCGCCATGATTTTCAACTCGAAGAATTCGTTGTTTTCTCTTCTTTTTAACACAACCGACCATTTAGGGAAAGAACTAAGTGTTTCTGTCTGTGTTTTGGGGATACGCAGATAATAAATTTTCATGTCTTGAAAAAGGATGCGCCGCAGAATTCGCTTCAATTCGGGGATTCCTTCTCCTGTTTTCGCCGAAACATAGACCTTCCGGCCGGGTTCACAACCGCTTTTTATGGAGAGCTTCGGCTTCTGGGGCAAAAGATCGATTTTATTGAGGACCTCCACCACTGGTACATCCGTCACTCCCAATTCGGATAGGACGGTTATGACGGATTCTGTTTGGGAAAGGTAATGCGGCGAAGTGATGTCGATGACATGACAAAGACAATCCGCCTCCCTGATCTCTTCGAGAGTAGCTTTGAATGCTTCAATCAGCTCGATGGGGAGTTTGTGGATGAAGCCGACGGTGTCGCTTAGGAAAAAGTAAAGGCCGTCAGAAAAGGAGACTCTTCGAATAACAGGATCCAATGTGGCAAACAGCTGTGGAGAACTCAAAACATTTTCTTTAGAGAGGCAGTTGAACAATGTCGATTTGCCTGCGTTCGTGTATCCTATCAAAGAAACAACAGGAGTGATGCCGCTTTTCCGGCTTTTTCGCTGTTCTGCCCTCCGTTTTTGAACCTTGGAGATGTCCCTCCGAATTTTCGCAATTTTGTCTTGTATTCTCCTGCGGTCTTCCTCTAGCTTCTGCTCTCCTGGCCCTCGTGTTCCGATCCCTCCCCCTAATCTGGAAAGAGCCCTTCCCTTACCGGGCAATCGGGGCAGAAGATAGTTGAGTTGTGCCAGCTCCACTTGAAGCTTTCCCTCTCTGCTCCGCGCTCTCTGGGCAAAAATATCCAATATCAGCTGGGTCCGGTCGATAACTTTACCCCGCGTCTCTTTCTCCAGACTTCTCTGCTGAACGGGAGTCAGGTTATTGTCAAAGATGACGAGTTCGGCCTGGAGCTCTTCTCTTTTTTCAGCGATTTCCGCAGCTTTGCCTTCTCCGACCAAATATTTGGGATTTTTCCCCGGGCGGAATTGGCGGATCTTTCCGACCACTTTGGCCCCGGCTGCCTCCGCTAGGCCTTTGAGTTCCTCCAGAGATTCCTCGGCCCTGTGCTTCTGCCTTGCATTGGTGACGACATGGACGAGAACGGCGTGTTCCATTTTACTTCAGTTTTTCCGCAACATATTTTGTTATGGAGGATATGTCATGAGGCGAGAACCATTGAATCCCCTCCATTTTTTTGAACCAGGTCATCTGCCGTTTGGCGTAATGGCGTGTGGCCGTCTTGGTTGATTGTACAGCTTCCTCCAGCGTGGTTTCATTCTTAATATACTTCATCACCTGTTTGTACCCCAGGGCACGAAAGGGAGGCGCTTTTTCGTCGACACCCGATTCGAGAAGCCTTTGCACTTCTTCCACTATGCCTCTTTCAAACATGACATCAATTCGATCTTCGATTCGCTTGTAAAGCACATCTCGATCCAATTTTAGCCCAATTCGAATGATATTGAAATCGGACACCGTAGATTTTGTGTTTAAGAAATGTTGACTTATGGGTTTTTGAGTGGCGGTAAAAACCTCGAGTGCCCGGATAATTCTCACCCGGTCGTTCTTGCCGATCTTCTGTGCGTACTTGGGATCAACCTTCATAAGCTTTTCCCAGAGCACTTCGAGGCCCTTGTTTTCCGCCTCGGCTTGAAGCCGTTCCCTTAGCTGTGGCTCTCTTTTGCCTTCGGGAAAAAGGCCATGAATCAAAGCCTTGAGGTAAAGACCTGTGCCACCTGCGATGATAGGAAGTTTATTCCTTTGCAGGATGCTCCGTATGGCGGCGACAGCCCTCTTCGAAAATTCAGCGGCTGTGAATTGCTCCGAAGGCTCCAGAATGTCGAGGAGGTGATGGGGAATATCTTCTCTTCTTTGGGCTGGAATTTTATCGGTTCCAATATCGAATCCCCGATAGACTTGCATAGAGTCGCAGCTGAGGATTTCCCCGTTGAACCTCTTTGCAATCCGGATTGCCGTTGCACTCTTGCCTACTCCCGTAGGGCCGAGGATGATCAAGGTATATTTTTCTTTATATTCCAATTTTGATCAGGAGCACAATGACCAGGAAAGTTACCAAAAACAAGATAGCCAGCATCTGTTTTCTTCTGAGTTTCATCCGCCGATTTTTTTCAGGTTTTTGACGAGAATCCCTTCATGTTCGTTTCCTAAAGTTTTTTTCACCGCAAGAACCAGGGCGACGAGTATCTCGTTAAGTCCTCGGAGAAGCTGGACTTTGATTTCCTCCCCTGAAAGAGCGATGCCGCTCTTGATGATGGAATTTGCCTCGATTTTCCCGTCAGGGCAGAGGGTGATTTTGGAAAAAAGGGGCGATACCAATGGCTTTGTGTCCTCCAGGCCTTTTTCCAGGATGTTCAGCGCCACCGGCCCGATTTCCTTGGAGATGTACTTGAAAATATAGGAGCACTTTTCGTTAAAGGCATCCATGATGCGGAATATTTCCGATTTTGTGATTTCCGGAGGTGTGTTGGCGGATCTGTTTTTTTCGGGGAACCCGATGATGCCGAGACTCAAAAGGCCGAGAATTGTCTTCCTGGTCTCTCGTTCTCCCAACATGCTCAAGGCATAGAGGTTTTTCACGATTTTCTGGCTTTCGATAAGGGTCAAAATGTACTCTTCGTGAGGTGCGAGAGCAAGGTGACCGGCTGTGTCCGGTATAAGTCTCTGCAGTATTTTATTGTCTCCGGGTGAAAGAGAGCGGATAAGCATGTCGTTTTTCATCTGACGGGTGCCCTGTAGAATAAAAGCAGGCGTGGAGATGTGTGTCAGGGTGTCATGTTTCCGGACGGGTTTCTCCGGATCAAAAAAGTACTCGGCTTGAACCCAGTCGAATACGGGAAATAGGATCTCTTTCTGGTAGTCTACCATGCAATCCCAGAGCTGCACCGGGGAAAGGAGCCCCTGCTCAATCAACTCTTGCAGAAAAAAATGTTTTTGACCGATGGCGCTCGCCTTTATCTTTGCCGGTGATGCTTTCCCCAGCATTTTTTTTTCGTTCAAAAATGTAAGAAAAAGCTTCCCGTCGATCGCCTCTTTTATTATTGCGATGTTCCCTTCGTGAAAGTTCAGCCTTTTTTCGGAATCCTTTTTGATGATTTCTAGATGTCCCGTTCCGCCGGATTTCCAGATGCGCGACAAAAGTGAGGTGAAGTGGAGGTCTTTCAGGTCTCCGTGAAGCCAAATTTGTTCCATACTTGCGCTCGCTGTATTTCTACTTATAGCAAAAATCAGATCAAATGAAAAACAAAATACGTGAATAAAAAAAAGATGAAGCAGGGATTCATATGATGAAGAAGAGAAATCAACCGTAGATGCTCATTCCGAATGTGATGAGTGCTGTATTGAGAATGGCCTTCAGCAACCAGAAACCGTAAGAAACACACAGTGCTTTTTTCATTTTCATCTTGAATACCTCGGCAAGGCCGAAAGCGAGCACACCAAAAAGCCAAAGATGAAAGAAATCAACCTGAACGGCAACGGCATGTCCCAACGAATGAATGTTCATATTCGGAAAAAATTGAGCGATACTCGTCGTAGCCTGGAAGATGGATTCATTGAGGGACATAAGGAAAAGACGCACTGCATTTCCCAATATTTTGTCGATGAGATTGGCATACACGAATAGACTGAAGACCTGCACATAGTTTCCACCTCTTGAAGCCAGCCTTCCCAGGATGAGAAGGACAAGACTGGACACAAGAAACTCGAGGAAGTAAAGGTGTGTCAGGAGTACGGAGCGGAGAAGTATGGCCGACCAGGATGGATTGTCGACCCCGTTGAGCATCTTGGTATGGGGGACAATGAGATAGGAGAATCCGAGAAGGACGACCAGGAGAATGACGCATGCATCGAGCCACGTCGGATTCGATGCGAGCGTTTGGCTTATCTTCTTGGGATTGAAAAAAATACCGAAAAATCTTTGGAAGAAATTCATATTTTACCGCTCTTGCGCTCTTCCTTTTCAATATGACCGTCTCTGAAGTAGATGATCCGCTGTGCCTGGTGTGCGATTTCGGGGTCATGGGTCACCATTACGATTGTGTTTCCCTGGGAATGCAGCTTGTGAAAAAGGCTTAAAATTTCACGGCCTGTCTTAGAATCCAGGTTTCCGGTGGGCTCATCCGCAAGCAGCAGTGAGGGATTATTCACGAGAGCTCTGGCGATTGCGATTCTCTGCCTCTCGCCGCCCGACAGCTCGGAAGGACGGTGGTGCATTCTGTGGGTCATCTCGACCATCTCGAGTGCTTTCAAAGTCCGGGCCGCCCTTTTCTTTTTGCTCTCGCCTTTATAAATGCTGGGAAGTTCGATGTTGTGAAAGGCTGTAGCTCGAGGAAGAAGGTTGAAGACCTGAAAAACGAATCCGATTTCGCTGTTTCGTATCTGTGCCAGCTCGTCTTCGCTAAATGAGCTGACACGTTTCCCGCTCAAATAATAATCACCTTCCGTGGGTGTGTCCAGGCAGCCCAATAGATTGAGGAGAGTGGATTTGCCAGATCCCGATGGTCCCATGACGGCTAAGAACTCGTTGCGTTCGATGGAGAACGAAACGCCGCAGAGAGCACGCACTTCTTGCTTTCCAAGATAGTATATTTTAGTGAGATTTGTGACTGAGATCAGTACGTTTGCCGGCGAGCTCATTCCGTCAATCTCTTTTTGGTTCTACCCTGATCAGCATTTCGTCCTTGAGTTGACGGAGTGCACTATACGGGCCGGTGACAACCTCCTGTCCCATTTCGACACCGGATAGGATCTCAACCATCATTTCCCCCAGAATACCTGTTTTGACAGGATGGAATTGGACGCGATTTCCATTGACAAGGAAGATCCCCTCCTGCTGTTCCTCGGCTGCAGTCTGGCTTTCCGAGATCTTGTCTTTGAGGACAAGGCTTGAAATCGGCAAAGCCAAAACGTCAAATTTCTGGGCGGTTATGATGTCGGCCGAAGCAGAAAGTCCCGGTTTCAAGCTTTCTGGTGGATTTTCCAATGTTATGATAACCTTGAAATCCTTGGATTCTTCGGAAGCCATGTTTTTCCGGAGTGCGGAGCTGCCGATTTCGGTGACTTTTCCTTCGATGATCTGACCGGGAAGGGCGTCTATCCTGACTTTTGCCGTCTGGTCGATTTTCAGTCCGATGACATCCGTTTCATCCACATCCACCTCCACCTGCATTATTGAAAGATCCGCAATTGTCATGAGGATGGTACCAGGATTGTTCATGGTTCCGATCATCGCGATCTCGCCCTCTTCGACTCTCAAACTGGTGATGATGCCATCGATGGGAGAGTTGTAGACTGTCTTCCCCAGCATGTCCATAGCGCTCTCCAGCGAGGCTTCAGCCTGTTTGATCTGAAAAAGGATGGCTCTGTGCGTAGCCTTGGAGATGTCATGCTGGGCTTCGGCAGCTTCGAGCTGGTCGCGCGAAATGAGTTTGGCTTCAAAGAGTCTTTTCTGCCTTGAATAGTAGTTTTCATCCTTTTTGAGCTGAGCCTCTGCTTTTATAAGCTCGGCTCTGAAGGTCCGTATCACAGCCCTATCTCTGTCAGCGTTGGCTTCGTACTGCGTCGCGTCAAGTTTCAGGAGAAAA
Organism: Candidatus Aminicenantota bacterium; assembly: GCA_016926925.1. The sequence goes on along the minus strand of JAFGNQ010000226.1, from coordinate 4,212 downwards.
TCTCCACTCTTGACCGGCTGTCCTTCCTCCACTCCGATTTTAACGATCCTCCCTGAAACATGGGCGCTGATGTTCACATTTTTTTTTGGTTTGACTTCGCCGGATGCCGACACAAAAGAGGTCAGGTTCTGTTTGGTCGCTTTTGTAACGGAGACGCTAACGGTTTTCTCCTTTGCCGACCGCAGACCGAGATAGACGATGACCGCAATCAGAGCGAAAAATGCAAACAGGAAAATGAGTTTCCTGCGGCTCCATACACTTTTTCTTGGAGAACGGATGACAACTGTTTTTGTCCTCCTCTTTGGGGTATTCGTCGTATTCATTACGGGGGTTTCTCTGAGGCTTATAATAGTACACTACGTATAAAAAGGCAAAGAGTTGCGCAGTATATGCATTTGGGTTTCTGTGCTGGAACGTAAGAGATGAAGAAGAGTGCCTCCTCGTCCGTATGACTTACATTCTGGCAGGCGGGATGTGCGTGAGAATCCTACTCCGTTGGACCGAACTGGGGTGACAGGAGCAAAGGGCAAATGCGTATCCCGGCTTCTATGAGCCGCATAATGGTGGACGGAAAGCAAGTGCGAGTCATAGTTCGTTTGAGTCACATGGTGGTTGGTGGGAGGGCTTTGACGAAAATGGACTATGACGAGCACGGACTCTTGCTCTTAGATTTGAGATTATCGCGAAAATGGAAATGCCTCCCCCTGGCGCTTTGTGGTTGCGGCTCGGCAAAAGAGTTGCTAAGATGTGGAAGACATGATTTGGGATGAATGTTTGAAAGCTGCCGTCGATGCAAGCATGAATGCCGGTCGCATGCTCCGGACCAGTATCGGCCGTTCCCGCCAAATTTCCTATAAGGGTGCTGTCGACCTGGTGACCGATTGCGACAAACGGTCCCAACATATGATTTCCGAATCCCTGTCTTCCCTTTTTCCGGAACATGATTTTCTGGCTGAGGAGGATCTTTGTGAAGATAAGGGATCGGAATTCCGTTGGATCGTAGATCCCATAGATGGCACAACGAATTACGCACACAATTTTCCCGTTTTTTGCATATCCATAGCCCTGGAATGGAAGGGAAAAATGGTTCTTGGGGTTGTGTATGATCCGATGAGGGAAGAGCTTTTTTCGGCTGTGACCGGCAAAGGGGCCAGGTTGAACAAGAAAAGCATTTGCGTATCCACGGTAAATGACTTGGACAAGAGCCTTTTAGCCACAGGTTTTCCTTACGACCTACGTGAGAGCAGGGAGAACAATCTCAATCACTTTTCTAATTTTGCCGTGCGGGCGCAGGCTGTGCGTCGCTGCGGTTCTGCTGCTCTGGATCTGTGCTATGTAGCCTGCGGAAGGTTTGACGGATTCTGGGAACTGAAACTCAGTCCTTGGGATATGGCCGCCGGCGCACTCATAGTGAGAGAAGCGGGCGGTCGTGTGACGGATTTTGCAGACGCAGGATTCGATCTTTTCGGGCCTGAAATTTTGGCTACGAACCGTCTGATCCACATGCAAATGATTGCTGTCCTGGGGAGGTCGAACGTTCGAAAATGAAGCAAGGTGTCAAATGAGGGAGAATATACCACCAGCACAGAAACACATGGAGCTGTTTTTTCTTAAGAAAAAAGATGGATTGTCCGGTACGGATCGGTTTTTGAAGTTTGTCATGCTTGTTGTCATCAGTTTTGTCCTTGTCTCCGCTGTCCCGACAAAGAGCGAAGACTTGGGGAGGTCGCTTGAGCCCGGAAGAATGTACCGCTTGACCGTAGCCGCCAACGAAGCCTGGACCGATACAGGGTATGATGTTAGGCGGGGCCAGGAGGTTCAGTTCCGCACCACCGGAGGTGTCTCCCTTCAAATGGGAAACCCCATGGCCTACTGTGGGCCGGATGGTTACGACTTGCGAACACTGCAGCAACCCTTGCCTGACAACAACATTGGTGCGCTGATCGGAAAAGTAGTCCTGCTCATTTCGATAGAAATCGATGAAGAAACCGGAGAAGAAACCAGAAATGAAATCGTCAGGTTTTTCTACATCGGGTCAAATCAGAGAATTTCCGTGCCTCTTGACGGCCGGCTGTTTTTAGGTCCGAACGAGAATGTTGTCGAGGATAACTCGGGACAGTATACGGTGGAATTCCGATTGACCCAGACTCCGGCTGAGTGAATTCAATAAGGACTTCGATTCAGCCTTTCCCTCTTATCGACAGAAATTGATCCAAGAAATGGATGTCGTAATCGCCTTTTTGAAAGTCCGAATGGGACAAGATACTCAGGTGGAGAGGGATATTGGTTTTTATTCCGGATATTGTCGTCATCTCGAGGGCGGTGATCATTTTAGTGATGACTTCTTTCCGTGTCGGTGCCAGGGCTACGATCTTTGCTACAAGGGAGTCATAGTCGGGTGGAATTTTCCATCCTTTATAGGCAGCCGAATCGACCCTAATCCCCTGGCCTCCCGGGAAAACAAGAAAATCGATTTGACCCGGTGAGGGAATGAAAGTTCCCGGATCTTCCGCATTGATCCGGCACTCCATACTATGACCCTTCATTTTTTGATCACAGTGGATGGATAATTTTTCGCCGGCAGCGATTTTGAGCTGCTCTTTCACAAGATCAATGCCATAGAGCATTTCTGAAATGGGGTGTTCCACTTGGATTCGTGTGTTGGCCTCCATAAAATAGAACCTTTTTCTTTCGTCAACGAGAAATTCGAATGTTCCCAGGCTCTCATAATTGATGAGGTGGGCTGCATCTTGTGTGGCCTTGATGATTTTTTTGCGGAATTTATCATCAACTATCGGTGACGGAGTCTCCTCTAAAAGTTTTTGATGGCGCCTTTGCACGGAGCATTCTCTTTCGCCGAGCGCGGTCACATTGCCTTTTTTATCTCCAAGAACCTGGACTTCGATATGCCGGGCATTCTGGAAGTATTTTTCCAGGTAGAGGGAAGAATCGCCGAATGCAGCTTTGGCCTCGGACTGAGCGATGGGGAATTGCTCGTCTATCTCGGCCAGCGTTCGAGCAAGCCTCATCCCCTTACCGCCGCCTCCCGCTGAAGCCTTGAGAATAACGGGCAAGCCGATTTTTTGGGCAATCTTTTTTGCTTCGGTTGCATCGGAAACGGTATCTTCGCTCCCTGGGATAACGGAAAGTTTTGCTTTTTTCATTTCACGGCGGGCCGTGCTTTTATTGCCCAGAAGCCTCATGACCTGCGCAGGAGGACCGATGAAGGCAATGCCTTCCGCCTCGCAGATTTCTGCAAAACGCGGATTCTCGGCGAGAAAACCGTATCCCGGGTGTATGGCTTCGGATTTGGAGACAAGGGCTGCACTTATGATGTTGGGGACATTAAGATAACTCTCAGAAGCTTTGGCAGGACCGATGCATATTTTTTCATGGGCTACCATTGTATGTAGGGAGTTTGCGTCAGGTTCGGAATAGACGGCGACTGTCCGTATCCCCAGTTCACGGGCAGAGCGTATCACTCTCAGGGCGATTTCACCACGATTGGCAATCAGTATTTTGGAAAACATGCAAAGTTAGGTCAGTATTTTTATCGCAAAAAGTTTTTGCCCGTATTCGACGGGTTTCCCGTTTTTGATGAAGATCTCTTCCAGAACCCCGTCCACTTCGGTTTCTATTTCATTCATCAGCTTCATAGCTTCGATAATACATAGAGTCTGGTTTTTTTTAACCTGATCTCCCTTTTCGACAAAGGGAGGAGATGAAGGATCAGGAGATCGATAGAAAGTGCCTACCATTGGAGATGTGACGACATAAAGACCGTCCTGGCTCAGAGAGCGCTCGGGTTCCGCAAGTTCGGCGGTACCGAGAGCGATGTAGTCGGACTCGGTTTTCTTGATAAGCTTTTTTCCCGCCGAAGTGCCGGACTGCTGCTCTCTGGATATTTTGATCTTGAAGCCTTCCACTTCCAGCTCGAGTTGATGGAGATTTCTTATCTCCAGTAAGTCTATGAGTTTGGTGATTTCGTCGTGATCGATCTTTGGCTTCATCTCGTCCTTTCCGATCAAGAAATAGGCATCATCCTATTGGGTTTGTAAAACTTGTATTACATTAAAGGCAATACAGTGAAATGTCAAGCCGCACTCCGCCCGCAATCTGTTTTTTCCTATCCGTCATGATCTCAAATTCGATGAGAGTCCTAAGAGCCCGGCCTAGTCTGTATTCGTCAGAGAACCCCCCGCCAACCGCCAT